>JADMKH010000211.1 GCA_018780025.1 Thiobacillus sp. | reverse complement strand
GGTGGCAGGCAAGCACCCCGATGGAGCGTGGGCTGGCTGTGGCGTATCAGGATTTTCTGGGTGCACCCCGTTAAGCGGATTGTCAACGCATGAGACAACTGACCTCTCTGTGTCTCTGGGCTGTAAGTCTGCGGCTAAAGGATGAGTTGCCATGCAGCTGTATGCCGGCGCAGCTGTGACCCATGACTTGGCACGGCGCAGTCTTTCGGCGCTGCTTTGGAACTATGCCGGCGGTGGCGGCAAGGCTGTTGCGCAACTGCTGATTCAGATCGTCCTGGCGCGCATGCTGGGGCCCGAAGTTTTTGGGCAGTACTCGGCGGTATTGGTTGTGCTTGGGATTGGCTGGCTGTTTGCGGATAGCGGTTTTGGGTCGGCTTTGATCCAGAAGCATACTCTGGAGGAATCGGATGTCAGCCAGGCACTGGGCTGGGTGCTGTTGCTCGCTTCGATCATTGCCAGTGCGATCGCGGGTCTTGCGCCCTGGCTGGCGGATCAATTTGCTGACCAGGCGCTAATCCCGATGTTTCAAGCATCTGCGGTGCTCGTTTTTCTCCAGGCACTTTCCAATATTTCCGCCAGCCTGATGCGCCGCGAGCTGGATATGAAGCGTTTGCAAATCATTCAGCTGGGCGCGTATTTGATCGGTTTCGGTGTGGTAGCCATGGTGCTGGCCTACCGTGGGATGGGCGCCTGGAGCCTGATTATCGGGTTTGGCGTGCAGGCGCTCCTGTCGCTGGCCGGAGGGCTTGCTGTCGTGCGGCACAGTTTGCGGCCAAGCTTGCGTGGCGATACCAAATTGCGGGATTTTGGCGTCAAGGTATTAATGGTTAACCTGGTCAACTGGGCGATTGAAAATATGGATCGCTTTCTTGTCGGAAAATTCTGGGGCGTACAGGCGCTGGGTTTGTATGCCGTTGCATTCAATCTTTCCCGCTCGCCGGTTGCGATGCTGGTCGGCTCGTTTCAAGCCGTCGCTTTCAGTTCTGCCTCACGCATACAAGAGGATGACGCACGGATATGCCGGGGGTACCTCGCTGTCCTGTCCCTGTTGATGCTCGTCCTGTTTCCGGCATTTGCGGTTATCAGTTATGAAGCCGACGCTGTTATCGAGTTGATTTACGGCGCCGACTGGCGTAGCGCCGCGCCATTGCTGGCGGCGTTTGCGATAACCACCCCCATCTATGCGCTTGGCGCCGTGACGGGCCCATTGCTGACCGCACGTTCGGCAATGGGAAAAGAGTTCAACGCGCAATTCCTCATTCTGGTTGTCTTGATGGTCGGGTTCGTCTCGCTGCGAGAGGCGCCGTTATCCAGTGCGGCGTGGATTGTGCCCGTGGCCTATGCACTGCGCTTCCTTTTTCTGCTCATGGCGCTGCGAAGCGTTTTGCCGATTCCGCTGCGCAGCGTGTTTCGAGCCTTGTTTGGCGGCATCCTGCTTGCCGCCGCAGGACTGCTTGCTGCAGCGGCATCTCGATTCTGGGTGGCGGAGGCCGTATGGGGCAACCTGCTTCCGTTATTTGCTGGTGCAACGGTAGTGTTGCTGTTGATGAAGGCAGTGGGGCCAAAAGTTATTGGATCAGAACTGAGAACCTTGCTCGGTGCCCGTCAGGCTGAATCCCGCATGGTGCGAATTTTTTGCCGGTTGCTCGGGCTACCGGACCTGAAAGGCTGAAGCGATGAATGCCCGATTTTGTTTGCCGCGTGTGCGTGGACGCGGCGCCGGTTTGGGAAATGAGCTGATACCGTGGGCGCGCGCCGCAGTGGCAGGACACGTGTTGGGCGCGCGCACACTGGCCCCGGCATTCGGCCTGAATCCCAGACGGTATCGGCATTATTTCGATACTCCCCGCCTGGACTGGCTGGGTCATCGCTTGCTGGAGCGTGTTTTACCGCGTTTCGAATTTACCGAGGCGGATTTTCTGGAACATGGCGGGGCACCCCTTTCGGTAGCGATTCGTCACTTCGCCGAGCGGCACCGCTTGGGCGAGCGATCTGCCTGGGTGATGACAACCCAAGGGATGTGGGGCGGCTACAGGCACGTTATTGAAGCGCGCGATTTCGTTTTCTCACGGCTTTATCTCAGCAATCATGCCGCAGAGAATCTGGCAACCATCCAGTCCCGGCTTGATCCGGCCCGCACCACCGTCGGCATGCATGTGCGCCTGGGCGATTTCCACGCCGCGCCGAAGATGCAGACCTGCCAGGGACAGTTCAATGTCTCCTTGCCAATCGACTGGTATACCAATATCGCCCGCTCCATCGTTGAGCGACTTGGCGATGCGGTTCAATTCCTTATCGTTTCCGATGGCACGCCACAGCAACTCGCCCCGCTGCTTGATAGCTGCAAAGCGATCACCACTCTGGACATCCCCAACTCGGATATTTCCGATTTGCTGGCCCTGGCCAATACGGACTTGCTGGTGTGCTCGGTTTCTTCCTACAGCGCCTGGGCGGCCTTCCTGTCCGATGCGCCCTATCTCTGGTTCGAGCCCAATTTGCAGCAAATCGAGGGCTATTACTCGATTTGGGGGCATGAGCCGGGGCAGTTGAATCCGGCGGGTTACACGCGCAGAGCCATGGATTGCTGCGACGACCCCGAAGCCCGCTTCCTGCACGCACGTGGCGTGCCTGTAAGGCGCGACGGCGCGTTGCCGGAATCGCTTTTCGACCGGATCGCAGCGCGCCACCGATCGGCGCGACCCGAGTTCGATCTGGTGTGTTACGGCGCAGTTCCGGTCTCCGCAAGCTTTGAGAAAACAGAGACACGGCCCTTTTCTCCGGAATACCCCGGCGCGAAAAGCCCCGGATTGCAAACACTCAAGACAGGTTCGTCAACATGAACACGCAGATATCCGAACGCGGCGCCAGCCCGGCTCCGGCAGATATCGGCAAAGCTCAAGGCACACAACTGCTGGCATTGATTCTGATTATCGGGACGGCGTTGGCCTTGCGCATGCTGGTACTGGATCGTACCAATCTCGACTTGATCGATCACTTCCTGCTTTGGCTGGAGGACATGCGCATTAACGGATTCTGGACCGCGGTTTCTCATCCTTATTCGCAATATGGCTACACCCCGATATACAGCTACGCCATTGGACTGGCGGATGCCATGTTGCCCGCAGGAACGGATGGAAAAACCGTCATCAAATCGGTTTCCATCCTTTTTGATTTTGTGGCTGCGGGACTGGTCCTTGCCATTGCCCGATTGCGCTGGGGAAACGGCTGGCAGCCTGTAGCCGCCTTCGCCGCCATGTTGTTTGCGCCCACGGTTTTTCTGAATGGCGCCTATTGGGGTCAATCGGACATCGTTTACACCACGTTCCTGCTGGCGGCCGTCTATCTGCTGCTGATCAAAAAGGATTTCTGGGCGATGGTCTGCTTTGGCATGGCGCTGTCGATCAAGCTTCAGGCGGCCTGGCTGGGGCCTTTTATCCTGATGATGATGCTGCGCGGGCGCATCCGCTGGTGGCTGGCGATCTTGCCGCCGCTGGTCTATATCGCGGTCGCGTTGCCTGCCGTGCTGGCAGGACGCTCGCTCGTTGAAGTCGCCTCGATTTACCTCACCCAGGCAGGCACGCAATCCGGGTTGACTTACGGCGTGGCCAACCTCCTGTTTTTCCCGCATTATTTCTTTACTCATCTGGGCTGGTGGCCGGAAGGCGTCCCGCTCATTGCCAAAGCCGCAATACTGTTCACGGCTGTGATTGGCCTGTTGTTTGCCTGGAGGTTCTCACGTGGGAAGCTTGAAGATGAAGCTTTACTGATAGCCGCGCTGGTTTCTGTCTTGATCCTGCCGCAGTTCCTGCCCCACATGCACAACCGTTATTTCTTTGCGGCCGACGTTTTCACGATTGTCCTTGCGGCCTGGCGCCCCGCTTACTGGCCTGCCGCCGTGATGATGCAGTTCAATTCCATCGTGACCTATCTTTCTTTTCTGTGGCCTCGCATGCCCGATTATCCGGTGCCAGACTGGCTGGCATTATTTGGGTTTACCAACAACCTTCAGCCTGTGACAGGCTTGATCGCCTTTGCGGGGATCGTCAATTTCATCCTGCTGGTCTGGTTCTGGCGTCGCTTGCAACAATCGCTGCAACAGTCGGCAGGCACAATCCGGAATTCTCCGCATGACTGAGCGGCCCCAACCAACATGGGTAGCAAGATGAGTTACACACTGGGCATGACTGGCCCCATCAACGTGGCGGATTTTCGCGAATACATCGATCCCGCGCAGTGGCGCGACGATTTGCCCAAAGGGCAGGGCGGCACACCGGTGAACCTGCTGTGCCGTGAGCTCATCAAGCGCGGGCAGAAACTGGTGGTGTTCAGTTGCGATGCGGCGGTCAAGGATGAAATCGTGTTGCAAGGCGACAATCTGCGCGTGTGCCTGGGCCCCAAAGGCGCGCGGCCGGCGCGTAATTTCTTCAGGGTGGAGCGCGACTATCTGCAACGCGCCATCGCGCGCGAGAAACCGGACCTCATTCATGCGCAGTGGACGTATGAATATGCGATGCCCGTCCAGCTCAGCGGGATTCCGCATGTAATCACGGCGCACGACGCACCGATCAATATCCTTCGCCATAATTTCATACCCTATCGCATGGTGCGCACTTTGATGGCCTATCGCGTCACCAGCCGTGCCCGCCGGATTGTCTCGGTTTCCCCTTATGTGGCGAAGCATCTGCGACAGTTCATGCGTTACAGGGGAACGGAAGAAGTTATTTCAAACGGCTTGCCAGAGCACGTTTTTTCTGAGCTGAGCGCACGGCATTCGGAAGACCATCCCATCGCCTTTGCCACGATTTTGGTGGGGTGGGGGGGATACAAGAACGGTCAAGTAGCGATCGAGGCGTTTGATGCACTACGCAAACATCATCCAGACGCTCGGCTTTTGATGTTCGGGGCGGGGCACGAGCCGGATGGGCAGGCTGAACAATGGACACGATCATGTGGCTATGGGCAGGGCATAGAGTTCGTCGGGCAGTTGCCTTATGACACCCTCATGGCGCGTTTGAAGGCGGAAGTGGATGTGCTGGTGCATCCATCTCTGGTAGAAGCGCAACCCATGGCGTTGATTGAGGCGATGGCGCGTGGCATCCCGGTCATCGGCGGTGAATCCAGTGGCGGTGTACCGTGGACGCTGGATCATGGCTGGGCGGGCAAGCTGGTCGATGTGCGCTCGCCTGAGGCGGTCGCGCAAGCCATGCTGGAATTTGCTGCCGATCCGGCATTGCGTCAGGACTATGCCGAACGGGGTCTGGCATTGGTGCGGCAACGTTTCCGTATCACCGCCGTGGCAGATGCCTGGCAAGCCGTCTACAACCAGCTTGCGGAGGAACGATGAACGGCAAGCCTTTGCGTGTGCTGCATGTGCTCGGCGAACTGAAGCCATCCGGCGCGGAAACCATGCTGGTCGCCGCCGCGCCGCTGTTTCAGGCCGAAGGCCTCATGCTGGAGGTGCTGTCCACCGGGGCCTCCACCGGGCCGCATGCCAAACGCTTCGAGGCCGCAGGCTATCGTTTGCACCACATTCCGTTCTCGCGCTCGCCGGGGTTTTTCTTCAAAGTGCGGCGCCTGATGCGGGCTGGGCAGTACGACGTCATTCACCTGCATGTCGAGGCGGCCAACTTCTGGTACGGGCTGATTGCGCGCTCCGTGCGTCCGCCCGTTGTGCTGCGCACCATTCACAACACCTTTGCGTTCTCGGGCAATTTGCGGCAGCGGCGCGGGATACAGCGTCGCCTGCTGCACTGGCTCGGGGTGCGGCACGTATCCATCAGCGCGTCGGTGCGCGATACCGAACTGCGCCATTACCGGTTGCCCACTACCCTGGTCTGGAACTGGTACGACAGCAAGCGCTTTACCGCGACATCTCCCGAGGCGCGCCTGGCGGCGCGTGCCGGCTTCGGGCTGGCTGAAAATGAATTCGTCATAGCGAGCATCGGCAACTGCTCGCAGGTCAAAAATCACACCGCGATCATTCAGGCCATGGCCATGCTGCCTGCCGAACAGCGTCCGGTTTATCTCCATGCCGGCATAGAAGAAGCCGGCGAACCCGAGCGCGAACTCGCCCGGCAGTTGGGCGTTGCGGATTGGATCCGGTTTCTGGGCGGGGTCGATGACGTATTGCCGCTGTTGCAGGCGGCGGATGCGTATGTCATGCCCTCAATTTATGAGGGCTTTGGCATTGCAGCCATCGAGGCGCTGGCCACCGGCCTCCCTGCCTTGTTCAGCGACGTGGCCGGGCTGCGCGATTTCCGTGCCGATTTCCCGCATCTGGTTTACACCGGCACCGGCGCGGGGGAAGTGGCTGCTGGCCTGCAAACCCTGATGCATCTGCCTGATACGTACAAACGCGACATTCAGCAGCGCTACCCCGCCATTGCACGGCAGCGCTTCGGCATGGAGCGTGGGACACACGAATATCTGGCTCTTTATCGAGAGGGCACGCTGGCGGCCCGCTCGTCCCGTGGAGAGGCCCATGCTTGAATTGCTTTATACCCTGCTGGGCTGGACATTCACCGCGCTGCCGTTTGTGGTCGCTTTTCTGTTTGCGATGGGTCTGATTCTGCTGGTGACGGGCATGTATTTCAGCCCGTTGGTGGGCGGGGTCGCCATCCTGCTGCTGTTTCTGCTGGAAACATTCTTCGTTCATCTGTTTGGCTTCAAACTGGGGATATCCGTGTATCCGCAGGATTTGTTGTTTGTGCCCATGGCACTGGTGGCGCTGCTGCGCCTGACCCGGCCAGGGGCGATGAAACGCCTGCCCTGGCCCTTGTGGGTGCTCACCGGAATGATGAGCCTGTCGTTTGCCCTCGGGCTGGTGCAGCACGGCAGCACGGCCGGGGTTGAATTTCGCTCCGACTTTTATTTCATGGTGGGAGTGTTCTACTTTTCCAGTTTTTCCTGGTCGCCGCAGCAGATTTCCAGGCTCTTCGGCTGGCTGTTCCCGGTCGTGCTGTGCATCATGGCCATCGTCTGGTTTCGCTGGGCAAGCGATGCGTTCAATCTGGACTGGGTCGATCCGCTCTGGCACTACGATGCATTTGTCACGGGGTTGCCGCTACGCGTCATCAATGCGCAGCAGACCATGATGCTGGGGCAGGCGCTGATCCTGCTGGTATTTGCCATGGCGATGGGCAGTGTGCTGGCCGGGTGGCGCTTCCTGGTACCGTTTCTGGGTTTGACGGTGCTGGTGCTGCAACACCGCTCGGTGTGGGTGGCGGCATTCCTGCCTGCGCTGATGGCGCTGGTGATCGTGCGTCAGAGCCAGGGCCGGCTGGCTGCGCGGCTGGCGGTGATCGCCGCAGTGTCTTCGCTGGTGCTGGTGCCGTTGCTCGCCACCGGAAAATTCAGCGGTGCAACTTCTTCGGTGAGCGAGGCGGCGGTCAAGGCCACCAGCACGACGGGAGGCACGTTCGTGGGGCGGGTGGAAGGGTGGGACGCCCTGTTAAAGCAATGGACAGCAGCAGGGCCACGTGCCTGGGTGATCGGGAACCCTTATGGCAGTGGTTTTGCGCGGCCCGAAGGGTATGGAGGCAAAGAAATTGCCTTTGCGCCGCACAACTACTATGTTCAGTTGCTCTTGCGCGTGGGCTTGATCGGTTTGCTGGCTTTTGTTGCGTTGCATGTCTATCTGTTAAAGGGGGCGGTCAAGTTGGCGGGTGAGCCGCATGGCGAACTGACTGGCTATGCCATGATTGGCCTGCTGTTTTCGCTGCTGCTGTTTGATATTCCCTACTCGCCCTATTATCCACACGGCTTGTTCACCGGACTGATGCTCGCGCTGATTTTGCAGCATGGCCGCCAGGGTGATGCGGCTGTGGACTCTGCGCGGCGCATGCCTGAAAAGCAGGGTGTGGCAGCATGAAGTCCATTGTGGCCCTGATGGCTTGTCACAACCGGCGCGAAAAAACCCTGGCGGCCATCGCACAGTATTTCGCTTGCGATCTTCCGCAAGGCGTCTCCCGCAAACTGGTGCTGGTGGACGACGGCAGCACGGACGGCACGGCCGAGGCCGTTCATGTCGCGTTTCCCGATGTGGTGATTGAACAGGGTGATGGCAGCCTGTTCTGGAATCGCGGCATGTTGCGGGCCTGGCAGCGTGCGCTACCGTTGCGACCGGATTACGTGCTGTGGCTGAACGATGATACGCTGCTTTATCCCCACGCATTGCTGCGGCTGCTGGAAACGGATGCCCGCATGCGTGTCGAGACTGGCCAGCCAGGGATTGCTGTCGGGTCTACAGACAATGATCGGGGGGAATTGAGTTATGGCGGTTCGGTTCCCGCCAAGCGGTTTAACCGCCTCAACATGCGCAAGGTCGTTCCGTGCGACGAGCCGCGCCCCGCCGTCACCTTGAATGGCAACTGCGTGCTGGTGCCGCAAGAGGTGTTTAACCGGATTGGCTTGCTGGATGAAGTATTCGAGCATGCCATGGGCGACAACGATTATGGTTTTCGCGCCAACAAGGCCGGGATTCCCGTTTGGGTGATGCCGGGTTATGCCGGGCGCTGCAATGTTGATCATCCGATTGAAGGCAGCTTCAATGATCCTCGCCTGTCGCTGCGCGTGCGCTGGAAAAAAATCATGTCTCCCAAGGGGCTTCCGCCCCGTTCGTGGCATGCCTTGTGCCGCCGCCATGGAGGGGTGGCATGGCCACTGATCTGGGTGTGGCCGTATGGCAAGCTGATTCTCACCGCACTGGTGCGGGAAAACATACATTCATAGGACAACCCGTATGAAATCTGCTATCCATAACCTGCTGTGCATGCGGTATCTGCGTATTCTCATGCTGGCATTGATTGCTTCATTGCCTCTCGGCAGCAGTGCCTCTGAAATCCGGCTGGCTGGCTCTGACGGGAGCATTCCGCGCACCTATTTCGGTATGCACATGCATCGTGCCGACACGACCACAGCCTGGCCGGCGGCACACTTCGGCGCCTGGCGTTTGTGGGACACCCATGTCATGTGGGTTGATCTGGAACCTTCTCGCGGCGACTGGCGCTTTGACAGGCTGGACAAACTGGTCGA
>JADMKH010000248.1:8538-9045 GCA_018780025.1 Thiobacillus sp. | reverse complement strand
TCTCGACCATGTACAACTCCTGGCAACAGCTTCATCTGGAAGTGTACAAATAATACCCGCCCGATCAAGCCCGCGTTTTCAGGTCGGGAGAATTGCGGCATGCGAGCGCTCCTGCGCTGCCGGGCCGTGCGCCCGGCGTAGCGTATATGCGCTAGTGACGCCGGGTGTTGCCGTAGTAATTGAGGTCAGCGCGCGAGCGACGGCTCAGATCGAAGCGCGCCGCTTCCACGCCGCTGAACTGACCGGCAAGCTGGCCATAGACTGCAGACGCCCACGACTTGTCGTTAAGAGAGTCGACGATGCCTTCGGCCCAGCGTAGCTTGTCCGTGGGCTGGCTCAGGTGCGTGCCGCATTCGGCATACCATTTTTTTAGCGCCTCGGGCGGCAGGGCAAAGCCTTTGAGACGGTCAATAAACTGGATGCAGGCGTCGCCGCTGCTGCAGGCTGCTGCTGCGGCGGCAAACAGTTAGTCGGCCTTGGCGGTATTGCCCATGTTGGCATACAAGC
>JADMKH010000248.1:0-8528 GCA_018780025.1 Thiobacillus sp. | reverse complement strand
AGCGGCCAAGGTGGGTCAGGGCAAAGTGATCCCTGGCCTGGGCGCGTGCGGCTTCCAGCAGGCGCCCGGCTTCGGCTGTGTCGAGCGTGGCGGCAAAGCTCGCTTCAGCCAGTTTTGCCAGATCGTACACGGTGGTGTGGGAATCGGCATTCAGCGCGGCTTCGCGCGCCGCCAGGAATGCGCGGGCCTTGGCTACACCGATGTCCCGATGTTTCAAGTGCGCGGCCACCACGACCAGGTCCTTGAATGCGATGAAATCGGTGGCATTCGCGGCCGCGCGATCAAGCAGGCGAGTGAGCCATTCGGGGTCGTCCAGGTTCTGGTCGACAGCCAGCAGAATCGGTTTGTAGCGCGAAAACTGGTAGCCGGTGCCGTCGAGCAGCTGTTCAGCGGACTGGATCAGTTTGGCGGCATAGAACGGGTCTTCGAGTTCGAGGCGGACGCGCTCGGCCAGCGTGAGGAAGAGCTTGACGCTCGTAGCCTCGCTTTCCAGTTTTTGGAACTCGAGATAACGCGCGTGATTGGCCTGCCGTTTTTCCAGCTTGGCCTTCACGCGTTCCAGGCGCTCGGCATCGTCGGCCAGATGGGCCTCGACGGCGGCAACCAGCTTCTGCATTTCGTCGAGCCCGGCGACTGCCTCTTCGGCCTTGTCGAGCAGGGCTGCGGCGCCGGGTTTGTCGCCGACACCGGCCAGGCCTGCGGCCAGTTCGATATGTTCGCCGGTGGCTGTCGCCAGTGCGCCGGCTTTTTTCAGGGCGGCTTTCATGAATTCGGCGTCAGCGGCCTGCCTGGCGGACTCGATCAGCGTCTTCGCAGCGGTGAAGTCGGTCGCGCCATTCAGCGCACGCTCATACAGGGCCCTGGCACGCGCCGGGTCGCCGAGGGTTTTGGTGACCTCGCCCGCCAGCGCCAGCAGGTCGGGCACGGCAGACAGTTTTTCGCCCGCCTTGTTGAAAATCTCTGCAGCATATTCCTTGTCCAGCAGATGCTCTGCCGATGCTGCCGCCAGCTTGCCGTATTCGACGGCGCGCGTGATTTTGGCTTCGGCTTTTTCCAGCACTTTTTTGGCGAACGCATTGTCGGCAATCACGTTCATGACGTTTTTTGCCAGATCGATCAGGGGGTCGAGATTAGCCGTTTCCTTGAGCGCTTTTTCGTAGGCGCCCACCGCGGCGGCCTTGTCTCCCAGCACTTTGAACTTGGCTTCGGCCAGCGCGATTTGCTCGTCGCCGCTCATGCAATAGTCTTCGGCGGTTTGCAGCAATTCCTCGGCCCGGCCCTGTTCCCCCAGCGCCTTGTACACGATGGCGCAGGCCGCCAGATCCTTGGTGAACTGGCAGTCGTCCGCCACGCGATCCATCAACTCCTTGGCGTAGGTCGCGTCCGCCGGCTCCTGCAAGGCTTCCAGCGCGAGCGCAGCATACTCAGCGCCGTTCGTGCATTGGGCTTCTTGGGGTGTGAGGGTGTCGCGGGTGGCCATGGCTTCGTCTCCGTGAAATTTGATGCGTGATTTTCCGCCCGTCGGCGGTAGGCAGCCAATAAGTTATGGTGATGGCGCTATTAGCGTATTGAAAATCAGGCAGCGCTTATCCCCAGGTGAAGCGTGTACGTTTCGACGATGAAGCGTGTGCCGCCCACCCCCTCCAGATTGGCGAACGTCCCGAACACAAAAATTGTGCAGGCGCTGTAAGGCTGGCCGCAGTGTTTCGACTTACCTGTGCAGGGCAATCGCTGGCTTCACGCGGGTGGTCGACTGCCCTGCAACCCAGCATCACAAACCTGCTTATTTTTTTGCCTTGCAGCCTGCGATCCGTAGGCTTTTTGTTTACAAGCTGCTTCATTCACCGAGGAGAGTTCTACATGTCGATTCAATCCAAAGGCGCAACCCTGGCTTCCATCGCGGCTGTCATGGCCCTGTCCATGTCCGCTGCTATCGCCGCAGAAAGCCCTGCCGGCAGCACCGGCGCGGCAATCGGCGCCAGTGACAAGGTGCATTGCTATGGTGTGCATTCCTGCAAGGGCAACAGCGATTGCAAAACCGCTGAGCATAGCTGCAAGGGCCAGAATGCTTGTGGCGGCCACGGCTTCAAGGGTATTTCAGCCAAGGAGTGCATGGCGAAAGGCGGTGTGATTGCCGATATTAAAGCCAAGTCATAAACATCAATCAGGCACGGGAATCCAGGCCTAGTGCCTGGATTTTTACCCCGAGTGTCGATTGAAGGCACTCGGGGTAAAAAGCCATGCGTGCCCATCCGTCGATCGCATTCGGACTGCTCAACCAGCCATGAACATTTCTTCTCCCGCCATCAGAAAAAAATCGCCCGGTTTTGGACTCGGCTTGCGGCCCGTGCATTACCCGGATTTTCTGAAGGAACCGCAAGCGGTCGACTGGCTGGAAATCATTTCCGAAAATTATATGGTCCCCGGCGGCAAGCCGCTGGCCATGCTTGATGCCATCCTGGCGCGTTATCCGGTAACCATGCACGGCGTATCTTTGTCGATCGGCTCGACCGATGGTCTGGACGCACACTATCTTGCCGATCTCAAGGCGCTGGCAAACCATGTGCAGCCTTTGTGGATTTCAGACCATCTATGCTGGACCGGGGTACAAGGCCGCAATTCACATGACCTGCTGCCTTTGCCTTACAGCGAGGAGGCGCTACGGCTGGTGGTGAGGCACGTTGATCAAGTACAAGACATGCTCGGCCGGCGTATCCTGCTGGAAAACGTGTCGAGTTATCTCGACTATCGAAGCTCTGAAATGCGCGAATGGGAATTCCTGCGTCAGGTGGCCGAGCAGGCCGATTGTCTGCTACTGCTAGACGTCAACAATATCCATGTCAGCGGCATCAATCATGGCTTCGACCCCATCGAATTCCTCGACCATCTGCCGGTGGAACGGGTACAGCAGATCCATCTTGCCGGGCACAGCGATCATGGCGATTACATTGTGGATACGCATGACCACCCGGTGGCCGAGCCGGTTTGGGCACTTTACCGCCACACCTGTGCGCGTTTTGGCAGCGTGGCGACCATGATCGAACGCGATGACCGCATCCCCGAGCTGCCTGAATTGATTGCGGAGTTGAATCGTGCACGTGCGATCGCCGCCGAGACGCCGGAAACCTGGACGGAGGCGGCATGAAAGCGCTTGAATTATCGGGGCTGCAAACTGCTTTTCATGATCACCTGCTCAGCCAGGCTGGCGCGATCGCGCAGGAAGTGATTGATGATGGGCGTATCAGCGTCGATCACCGCCTGCAGGTCTATCACAACGCCTATCGTGTCCGGCTGCTGGAAAACCTGCAGGACGCGTACGAAAAAACCTGGGCGTACCTGGGCGGCGAAGCCTTCGAGGCATCTGCGCTGGCATACATTGAAAGCCACCCGCCCCGGCATCGCACCCTGCGCTGGCACGGCGCGGAATTTCCGCAATGGTTGGGAAACCGGTTTCCGGACGATCCCGATATCGCCGAACTGGCGCTGATCGACTGGCAGTTGCGCCAGGCGTTTGATGGACCGGATGCCACGCCGGTGGCAGCCCCGGATCTGGCCCGACTGAGCGTCGAGGAGTGGGCAAGCGTGGGATTCGGGTTTGTTCCGACACTGTTCGTCACACCCCTGCGTTTCAACAGCGTGGATATCTGGCACGCACTCGATCAGGCGCACATTCCACCAGCCGCCGAGCCCTTGCCCCAGCCAGCCTGGCTGCTGATCTGGCGCAAAGGCTGGCAGCCGCACTTCCGCATCCTTCAGGCTGCCGAGCATGCGGCCCTGCGGCAGCTGCAGGACGGCGCATCGTTTGCCCAGGTATGCGCCGGCCTGGCCGAGCGGTTTTCCGACCAGGAAGCAGCCAGAGTGGCCGCCGAGAGCCTGCGAATCTGGCTGCAGGATGAAATGATCAGTGGGCTGACGGGCAGGCCAGCCCGGTGAATCAATGCTTGGCCGGATGCGGCATGATCTTGTCGATATACGCGATCGAAACGGCCGACGCGATGAAGGCCATGTGGATGACGGTCTGCCATAGCAACACGTCAGTCGACAGGTTGGGTGCATTGATGAATGATTTCAGCAAATGGATCGACGAGATGCCGATGATGGCCGTGGCGAGTTTCACCTTCAGCACATTGGCGTTGACGTGCGACAGCCATTCGGGCTCGTCCGGATGGCCTTCGAGATTCAGTCGCGAGACGAAGGTCTCGTAGCCGCCGACAATAACCATGATCAGCAGGTTGGAGATCATCACCACGTCAATCAGGCCCAGCACGATGAGCATGATTTTTTCTTCGGTCAGCGTGAACGTGCCCGCGACCAGGTGTTCCAGTTCCACCATGAAGTGGACCACATAGACCAGCTGGGCTGCGATCAGACCGAGGTAAAGCGGCACTTGCAACCAGCGGCTGCCGAATAGAACGGTCGAGAGCAGTTTGTTGCTTGCGCTGATGGGTTGGTTGCTTGGAGGTTTCATGGTGGGCAATGGCAGTCAGGGGTGAGATAAGAAACCAGGGCGTTACAGGACATAGCGTGCCAGATCCTCGCGTGCGGCGAGTGCAGCGAGGCGGGTGGTCACTGCATCGGCATCGATCACATGTTCGCCGGTGACGGTGCCGGCATCGAACGAAATATCTTCCAGCAGCTTTTCCATCACCGTATGCAGACGGCGCGCACCGATGTTTTCGGTGCGCTCGTTGACTTCGAAAGCGATCTCGGCGATGCGGCGGATGCCATTGTCCGTGAACTTTAATGTCACCCCTTCGGTCGCCAGCAGCGCTTCATACTGACGCGTCAGGCAGGCGTCGGTTGCAGTCAGGATCTGCTCGAAATCGTCGACAGACAGCGCATTCAATTCCACGCGAATTGGCAACCGTCCCTGCAGTTCGGGAATGAGATCGGACGGTTTCGACAGGTGAAACGCGCCACTTGCGATAAACAGGATATGGTCGGTCTTCACCATGCCGTACTTGGTTGAAACGGTGGTGCCTTCGATCAAGGGCAGCAGGTCGCGCTGGACGCCCTGGCGCGATACGTCGCTGCCGTGCGTCTCGCTGCGGGTGGCGATCTTGTCGATTTCGTCGAGGAAGACGATGCCGTTCTGCTCGACGGCTTCGAGCGCCTGTTGCTTGGTGTCTTCTTCGTTGATCAGGCGTCCGGCTTCTTCTTCGGTCAACAGCTTGAAGGCTTCGCGTACTTTCAGCTTGCGGACCTGCTTGCGGCTTTGTCCGAGGTTCTGGAACATCCCCTGCAATTGCTGCGAGAGATCTTCCATGCCGGGCGGGGTGAAGATTTCCATGCTCGGGCTCACCGCAGCCAGTTCGATGTCGATTTCCTTGTCGTCGAGCGACCCTTCGCGCAGCATCTTGCGGAAGCGCTGACGCGCCGCGCCGTCCTCGCGGGGGGGCTCGGCCTCGCCGAAGCCCACATTGCGGGCGGGCGGCAGCAGCACGTCGAGTATGCGTTCTTCGGCGGCTTCTTCGGCACGAAACCGCACTTTGCCCGTGGCCTGCTCGCGCATCTGCTTGACCGCGGTTTCCATCAGGTCGCGGATGATGGTGTCGACGTCGCGGCCGACATAGCCGACCTCGGTGAACTTGGTCGCCTCGATCTTGATGAAGGGCGCGTTGGCGAGCCGCGCCAGTCGGCGCGCGATTTCGGTCTTGCCGACGCCGGTGGGGCCGATCATCAGGATGTTCTTCGGCGTGATCTCCTGGCGCAAGGGTTCTTCGACCTGCTGGCGCCGCCAGCGGTTGCGCAGCGCGACTGCGACCGCGCGCTTGGCCGGCGCCTGGCCGACGATATGCTTGTCGAGTTCGTGGACGATTTCTTTGGGGGTCATTGCCAGGGACTAGGGGTTAGGAGTTAGGGGATGTCGTCGCTTCGCGGTTTTCACAGAGAGGTGCGGCCGCCGGCCGCGCCTCTCCTGGTCTCTAGCTTCTGATTCCTAGCTCTTCAATCACGTGATTCTGGTTCGAATAAATACAGATATCCCCTGCAATGGTGAGGCTCTTCTTGACGATTTCAAGGGGGCTGAGTGCGGTGTTTTCAAACAGTGCCCGCGCAGCGGATTGCGCATAGGCGCCGCCCGAACCGATGGCGGCAATGCCCAGTTCGGGTTCCAGCACGTCGCCGTTGCCGGTAATGACCAGCGAATGCTCGCGATCGGCCACCACCAGCATCGCTTCGAGCCGGCGCAGCATGCGGTCGGTGCGCCAGTCCTTGGCGAGTTCGACCGCGCTGCGCATCAGGTGGCCGGAGTGCTTTTCGAGCTTGGCCTCGAAACGCTCGAACAGGGTAAAGGCGTCAGCCGTGCCGCCGGCAAACCCGGCGAGTACTTTGTCCTGATACAGTCGGCGAACCTTGCGCGCGGTGGACTTGATGACGATGTTGCCCAGCGTGACCTGGCCGTCGCCGCCGAGGGCCACATCGGCGCCGCGCCGGACAGACAAAATAGTGGTGCCGCGATATTGTTCCATGATGCGATTCAGTAAGTGACGCCCTGTGCGGAAGACCGTAAGCGAACGGGAGTGAAAGGGGCAAGCCGCACCCCTTGCAACTTAACCCGGGTGACGCGGAACCAGCTGAGCCAGTTGGTCGATCCCCATGACGCGGAAAAGTTCGTGGATGAGCGCATTGTGGCCGCGCAGGGTGATGGATTTGCCGCTGCCGAGGCATTGCATGAGCACGCTGATCAGCTGGCTCACGCTGCCATAGTCGACCCGTGTGACGCGCGAAAAATCCACCAGTATGTCTTCGTGCGTGGCGGCGTAGCTGCTGAGTTGCTGCAGCATGCCGTCATTGCCGGGGGTGATTTCACCACTCAGGGGCAAGGCGTTGTCGCCGGGTTCGGCGGGCGCTGCGGGGACCACGACGGCCGCCTGAACCTCGCTCCAGGAAGGCGGCGAAACTTCAAAACGCACCGCGTAATCCACGGCCAGATCCTCGAAAGCTTCCTGCTGTCCGAGGGTCTGATACAACTCCAGCAAAAGCAACCAGTGGACTGCACGGCTGTGTGTGGCGCGGTTCAGATCGAGCAGCAGCGCAATCAGCCGATCGACCCCGCTCACTTGAAGTTTGCGTTTGGCCTTGCGTGCGGCGCTGAGGATCTTCGCACACTCGTCCGCACCGGATTCGTCGACCATTTCAATGCGCGAGAAATTGATGCCGACCACGGTTTTCTTGCTGGTGGCTTCGATCGCGTCGCGCAATGTAGCGGCCGCCTTCTTGTCGAGCAGGCCGGGCAACTCGAGGCTCTCGGCCTGTTCCTGCTGGGGCCTCGAGCTGCCGTTGCCATTGGTTTTTTGCCAGACCGGCGGCGAGGTTTCGAAGCGCACGGCATACTCCAGCGCCAGTTGTTCGAACTCCTTTTCGCGGTTCTGGATCGCATACAGATCAAACAACATGTGCCAGCCGCGGCGGTCGCCGGCCGCCACGATATCCTTCAGCATGCGCTCGGCCATCTCGATCTGGTTGCTGGCATACAGGATGGCGGCCTCGTCCACGGGCGACTGCGGTGCTCCGCTCGTCTCCTCGACCACGATGCCGCCCGCGCCCATATCCATCGTCAGCATGGTTTCAGTCGGGCGTGACTCGACAGGCCGCGTCGACCCCATGCCTTTTTTGGGCTCGGGCTCGGGTAACTTGTCTTTGCCTTTTTTGAAAAACGGAAGGGCCACGTATAGGGGGATCTGAATCAGTGTGTCGGTAGGGATACTAGCGCTGTCGCCCCATTGCGGCAACCCGTAGCATGTTACCTGCTATTAGTCCTGTCGTCGCCAGCATGATGACAATCGCGGGTCCGGCAGGCCAGTCGAACACGGCCGATGCAGTCAGCCCGCCCGCATAGGCCAGCGCGCCCAGCAGCCAGGCCGTCAGCAGCCCCCGCTTGCGTGGCAGCTTGCGTACAGCCAATGCCGGCAGGATCAGACTGGCAAAAACCAGGTAGACGCCGACCAGCTGGACCGATGCCGTAATGGCCAGTGCAAACACGAGATAGAACCCCAGATTGCCGAGTCCGCTCCGTGCACTGCGCAGGCTGTGCCAGGCCCAGAACATCAGCAGGGCCGCGTACAGCAGTCCGATCTGGATGACGTGGGTCGAGGTGGCCCAGAGAATTTGCCCGGTGAGCAGCTCCGACAGATGCTCACCGCCATGCGGATCGTGTGCCAGCAGCAACACGGCGAGGCTTGCGGCAACGACAAAGGTCGATCCGATCAGGGCTTCCTGAATCTCGGGCCAGTGACGTTCGCACCACGCGAGCAGGGCGGCGCCCGCCAGGGCCGCCGACGCAGCGGCCAACTGCGTCGGCCACCCCTCAGGCGCGAGCTCGAAGGCATGCGCGGCGACCACCCCGAGCACGGCGATCTGCGCGATCGCCAGATCGAGAAAGATGATGCCGCGCGCCAGCACGCGCCGTCCCAACGGCACATGCGTGGACAGCACCAGCACGCCGGCGAGCAGCGGCCAGCCCAGCAGGGTGAAGTCGAGCGCGGCCCAGTTCACTGCACCGCCTTCAATAGCGCCGCGAGCGTATC
>JADMKH010000035.1 GCA_018780025.1 Thiobacillus sp. | reverse complement strand
TCGGCTGCGCCGCCTGCATCGACGGCTGCGACCAGATCATGGACAAGATGGGCTACCCGCGCGGGCTGATTCGCTACACCACGGAAAATGTGGTGAAGGGCCGCTACCCTGACAGCAATATCCTCAAGCATGTGCTGCGCCCGCGCACGCTGATCTACAGCATGCTGTTGCTGGCCATCGGCGGCGCCTTCGTCGCCAGCCTCGCCACCCGGGTGCCGTTACGCGTCGACGTCGTGCGCGACCGGGCGGCGCTGTCGAAGGAAACCGACGACGGCATGATCGAAAACGTCTATCGTTTGCAGCTCATCAACAAGGATGCGCAGCCTCACCGCTACACCATTCGGGCGCAGGGCATCCCCGGCTTGCAGGTCGTGGTCAACGCACAAAAAATTACAGCTGCGCCCCTGCAAACCATCGACATTCCCGTCAGCCTGATCGCCGATCCGGTCGAGTTGAAAAGCCGCTCGATCGCCGTGAGCTTTACGATCCAGTCCATCGACAATCCGCGCATCACGGATGACGTTGCGACCAGGTTTTTTAACCGCTAATTCTCCATGAGTCACATCGCCACGATGAACACCCCTCAGCATTCCAAACCCTGGTACCGCGAACCCTGGCCATGGTTCCTGATCAGTTTGCCGGCCACCGCCGTCATCGCCGGGCTGGCAACGGTCTGGATCGCCTATCAAAGTGCCGACGGCCTGGTGGTCGGCGATTACTACAAGGCCGGCCTGGCGATCAACCAGACACTGGCGCGTGATGACGCCGCGCGTGCACTGGCGCTCACTGCCACCCTGCAACGTGAAGATGGCGCACTGGGGCTCACGCTGACAGGGAATCTGCAAACCTTCCCTGATCAACTCGACCTCACGCTTGCCCACCCAACCCGCCAGGGCCAGGATCAACGACTCATGCTCAGCCATGCGGGCGGCGGGCATTACCGCACATCATTGCCCGCCATGCTGGCCGGAAAATGGCATGCCCAGCTTGCCGATACCGCTTCCACCTGGCGCCTGTCCGGCGTGCTGCACACCCCGTTCAATCAGGCGGTCACGCTGACGACAGCAGCTGATTCCACTGTTCAAACCCAGGGAGACTGAAATGGATGTCGTACTCGATATGCTGTTGACCCAGCCGATTGGACTGTTAAGCCTGTTCACCATTCTGTCCATCATCGGGATAGGCTTCTTCATGTCGGCCTGGATCAAGCTGAAAATTAACGACCCCAGGGAATGAGTCCAATCGCCACGAGGAGCACGTCATGCTGAAGCGCCTGATCCCCATACTCTGGCCATCCTTCCTGATGGCCGGGGTGGCCGACATACTCTTCACCACCCTGTTCGACCCGCTTGAGATTCTGTATCGCGGCGAGCCGCTGATCGAGCAACGCATCGCCGCCTACACCATCGGCTTCTTTGTGTTCTGGCTGCTGGGCATCGCGTCCAGTTCGATGACCTGCTACTTCCAGCGCAGCGCGGATGAGATCAACCGCTGCCCACTGCCGCCGCGCAACCGGCCGGAAGGCTGCCCCAAGCGCGATGACGACGGTGAATGCTGCTGAAGAAGCCGGTCAGGCCGTTTTGGAATAGCGCGGCTGCTCGCTGGGCGCCTGCTTGAGATAACGATCGAAACACATGCCGATGTTGCGCAGGAACAGGCGGCCGGTTGGGGTGACGCTGACCTTGCCGGTATCAATCGCCACCAGACCGTCGTCTGCCAATGGACGCAGATCGGCCAGCGCATCGGCAAAATAATCGCTAAAGGCAATCCCCCACTCGCTGCCGAAGGTAGCGAAATCCAGTTCCAGGTCGCACATCACCCGGGTGATGGCTTCACGCTGAATCCGGTCGTCGCGGGTAAGCTTGAGGCCACGCTCGACCGCAAATCCGGTTGCCGCAACACGCTCCTGATAAGACTTTAGACTCTTCTCGTTCTGCATATAGACGTCAGCCGTCTGGCTGATGCTGGATGCGCCGAACGCGAGAATGTCGCAATCCTTGTGCGTGGTGTAGCCCTGAAAATTGCGCCACAGGGTTTTGTTCTGCTGCGCACGCACCAGTTCATCCTCGGGGCGTGCAAAGTGATCGAGGCCAATGTTGACATAGCCCGCCGCGCCCAGCTGCGCATTGACCGCCTGCTGCAACCCAAGGCGGGTCGCCGAATCAGGCAGGTCCGCTTGCTGGATCAGGTTCTGGTGTTTTTTCAGCCAGGGCACGTGGGCATAGCCAAACACCGCCAGACGATCCGGCGCCCACACCGCCACCCGCTCCAGCGTACGGCTAAAACTTTCGACCGTTTGTTTCGGCAGCCCGACGATCAGATCCAGATTAATGCTGGAAAAACCCAGTTCGCGCGACCAATCGAGCACCTGCCGGATCAGGAACTCAGACTGAATACGGTTGACCGCTTGCTGCACCTCCGGGTCCATGTCCTGCACCCCGAACGACAGACGGTTAAAGCCGCATTCGCGCAACGCCGCCAGATGCTCGCGCGTGAGTTCGCGCGGATCGACCTCGCAACTGATCTCGGCATCCGCCGCCAGCGTGAAGTGATCGCGCATCATTGCCATCAGGCGGCGAATATCGTCCGGGTTCAAATAGGTTGGCGTGCCGCCGCCCCAGTGCAGTTGACGCACCACGCGCCGGGGATCAACCCGCTGCGCGGTGCGTGCCATCTCCTGGTCGAGCGTAGCCAGATAGGGTTGGGTTTTTCGGTAGTCGCGCGTGGCCACCATATTGCAGCCGCAGTAGTAACACAGCGAATCGCAGAATGGGATATGGACATAGAGCGAAATCCCGCGATCCGCAGAGGCGGCCCCTAACGCGTCTGTCCAGTCGGCTTCACCAAACTGAGTGTGGAAATAGGGCGCGGTAGGATACGAGGTATAGCGCGGGCCGGGAATGCTGTATTTCTGCAGCAGCGCCGCAGTTGTTGACGTCATGAGCGACATCCTTACAGTGGATATTATTATCTTTTTATCACACCCAGGGCCTGAAATCCAGTCCAGCGCCTGCATCGCAGCATTTGCCCAAAAATACTTTTATGCCTTTCAACCGCCTACGGCACAGATAGCTGAAGCGCACCAAATTCATCGCTGAACAGCGACAGTTCATCACCCGAAGCAAACTGCCAGCCCTCCAGGTGTCCAAAATCGATTCGGGACTGGGGCTCAAGGTCGAGCTTGAATCGTTTGGTCGTCAACAAGGTGGGGTTACGTACGCTGAGTACCACGGTCAGATAGCGGTCGCTGGTGTTTTCGATTACCGCCACCAATCCCTTGCCCAACATTGATGAACGGAAATTAACAACCACTGGCAAGGCCGGTTTTGCCTTTACCACGGCCTGATAATCCGTTTCCTTGTAGGCCAGTTGCGCTTTCAGCTGCTCAATTTCACGCAGGCTGTCCGTGAGTTGATTGCGGGTTTCAACCATATAGCGCTCGGCCTGTTGCCGGGTTTCAACTTCCCTGGACATGCGCCGTTTCAAATCGCCCAGATCAACATTGAGCATGAAAGCGTATAGCGCCAGCCCACATACCAGCACAGCCAGCGCCACATTCAGGCCAATGGCAATAATCAGCCCGCGCCGCTTCGGCCGAACGGGTGGAATGATGGCTGTCTTTTCTGTATCCATCTATCTCTAGCCGGTATTGCGCATCCCGGCAGCAATGGCGTTGATCGAACGTTTCAAGGGCGTGAGCCAGGATTCCTGCTCGGCATCCCACACACTCTCGGATCGATAGTGTTTCAGCAGTCGTACCTGAATGTGGTTGATAGGATCGATATAAGGGCGACGGCGCGAAATCGACAAGGCCAGCGGCTGATTGTCCTCGAGCAGGGAAGCGATCTGTGCAACCTGTTTAACGCCCTCGACGGTAAGGGCATATTCGTCGGCAATCGCGCGATACACCCCCATCGTATTGGGGTGGTCGCACAAGCGCGCATATTCCTCGGATATTTCCATGTCGGCCTTGGTCAGGGCCATCTGCACGTTGGACAACAAGCTGCGGAAGAATGGCCATTCGCGGACCATCTCCTGCAGATGCACCAGGCCGTCCGGCTGCTTGTCGATAAAGTCCTTCAGCGCGCTGCCAATGCCGTACCAGGCGGGCAGCGTATGGCGCGACTGCGCCCAGCCGAACACCCAGGGTATGGCGCGAACCGAGGCCAGCGAACGATCGGCTTTCTTGCGATGCGACGGGCGGCTGCCGATATTCAACAGGCCAATTTCGGTGACCGGCGTACTCTCGTAAAAGTAGTCGATAAAACCGGGGAGCGCGACCATCGCACGGTAAGCCGTTTCGCCTGCCGCTGCGATGTCGCGCATCCAGTCGAGATACTCCTGCGGGTAGCGCGCTTCGCTCGATGCGAGCGCGGTGGCGCTGGCCTTGAGCAGTCCGGTGACACCCATGCCGATTTCGTAGGTGGCGGTTTCGGGTTTGCTGTATTTGTAATACAGCATCTCGCCCTGCTCGGTGAACTTGATCTCGCCGTTCACCGTGCCCGGCGGTTGCGACAGGATCGCATCGTGGGTGGGGCCGCCGCCGCGTCCGACCGTGCCGCCGCGCCCGTGGAACAGACGGCATTCAACGCCGAAACGCTGGGTCAGCGCAATGATGGAAAGCTGCGCCTGATAGAGGTTCCAGTTCGACGCCAGAATGCCGCCGTCCTTGCATGAATCCGAATAGCCGAGCATGACTTCCTGGTGATTGCCATTGGCCGCCACCAGCGCACGATAGACCTTGTTCGACAGCAACTGGTCGAGGATGGATTCGCTGTGCTGCAAGTCTTCCACCGTTTCGAATAACGGGGCAACCTGCATCCGGCAAAACCAGTTACGCCCATTGTGGCCGCACAGGCCCACCAGTCGCGCCAGCAGCATCACTTCCATCACGTGTGAGGCACTGTGCGTCATCGAAATCACATAGGTGCCGAAGACCTCGTCGCCCACCTCGGCCTGCAGCTTTGCCATGCGCCGGAACACGGCGACCGCTTCGCGCGCTTCATCGTCCAGCACGCCATCGTTTACTGCAATCGGATCGATATGGCCGATCCAGGCTGCCAGGCGCTGTTGCCGTTCAGGTTCGAATGCGCCGGCGTAATCAAAATCGGGGTCAAGCTGTTTCAGTACCGCAGCAACCGTGCGCGTATGCACCGTCGACTCCTGGCGAATATCCAGCTGCAACAGATGGAATCCGAAACTTTCGACCAGACGAATCAAGGGATGCAAATCCTGCATGACAACAATGCGATCGCCATGGCTGATCAGCGAATCGCGCAGCAGATACAGGTCATCGAGGAAGGCCGGCGCGTTCTCGTAGGCCAAATGCGCGGTGAAGCTCGGCACATCGGCCAGGCACTGGTGAACGTAGGACAAATTGGCATCCAGCCGCGCCAGCATGATCGCCGCCATGCGGCGGTAGGGTTCGCGGCTGTATATCTGCACCGCCGTTCCACGGAACACCTGCTCGCCAAACTCGGCTTCATATTCCGCCAGTTGCGTCAGGAACGGCGCAGAGGGTGTGCACCAATCGCTGCTATGCGTCAGCGTCTGTCGCAGTTCAAGCACGCGCGCACGGTATTCGTCGAGCGCAGTCTGCATTTGTGTATGCACCGTCCACTCGGTTACATCGGCCGTCACAAACGGGTTGCCGTCACGGTCGCCGCCTATCCACGAACCAAAGCGGATAAAGCTGGGCACGCTGACCAAGGCTGAGCCGTCTGCTTTCACACCGTAATGCTTGCGCAGCGCTTTCTCGAAAAAGGAATACGCTTTGGGTACGGCATCGAACAGGCTTTCCCGAACGTAATAGAGGCCATTGCGCACTTCGTCGCGCACTTCGAGTTTGGCCGAGCGCAATTCATCCGTGCGCCACACCACCTGAATTTCGGAGGCCAGTTGCGCCTCCAGCTCGCGCTGGTCGTTCACGCCCAGGCTGGAGCTATACAACTGGTCGCAAATCAGAAAAATGCGGCGCATGCCTTCCATCACCGCGCGGCGGCGCGCTTCTGTGGGGTGTGCGGTAAATACGGGCGAATAATGCAAGCGGTTGACCATCTCCTGCAGAACATTCCCCGAAACACCCTGTCCCTTGAGCTCGGCCAGGGTGCGGTCAAAGGATCCTTCCCACAGCGTCATGCCGTGCGACAGCATGCGGCGACGGTTGCGATGCGCAAAGCTTTCTTCCGCCACGTTGACCAATTTGAAGTAACTGGAGAAGGCACGCACCACCAGCTCCACCTTGTGGGCGGGCATGGCGTCGATCACCTCCATCAACTCGGTGCGACGTTGCTGGTCTTCCTGCTGCTGCAATTCGGCAAAGCCGCGACGCAGGGTTTCCACCGTCTCGAATACTTCTTCGCCAGCAAATTGCAACAGCACCTGGCCGAGCAAGGTGCCGAGCAATTTGACCTGCGCGCGCAGGTGGTCATCTGTCAGTAGCGTATCGGGAGGATTCATAAGCGGACAGCGTGGGTTAATGCGGCAAAGCCCGCTATTTTCGCATACTCAGCCCACATCACCCAACCGTGCGCCGCGCGTTGCGGAACATGCGTAGCCAGGGGCTTGCACCCAGCATGCCTTCCGGCTTCCATGACAATTGCGCGGCGCGGAATACCCGTTCGGGATGCGGCATCAGAATGCTGAAGCGGCCCTCTGCGGTGGTAAATCCGGTGAGTCCGGCAACTGAGCCATTCGGGTTCTGCGGATAGGCTTCGGTCGGCGCGCCACGGTGATCGACATAGCGCAAGGTAGACAGCGCTTGCCCCGCGTGCGCCGCGTCACGAAATGCAACCCGACCCTCGCCGTGCGATACCGCAATCGGCATCACCGAGCCCGCCATGTCGGCAAAGAAAAGCGACGGCGAAGCCAGCACTTCAACCAGTGCAAAGCGGGCCTCGAACTGCTCCGACAGGTTGCGCTCGAAGCGCGGCCAGGCTTCAGCGCCTGGAATCAGATCGTGCAGCTGACTCATCATCTGGCAGCCGTTGCACACGCCCAGCGCAAAGGTGTCGGCACGATCGAAAAAAGCCGCAAACTGGTCGCGCGCACGCGGATTGAACAGAATCGATTTAGCCCAGCCGCCGCCCGCGCCCAGCACGTCGCCGTAGCTGAAGCCGCCGCACGCCGCCAGGCCGGTAAAGTCGCCCAGGGTGACGCGGCCAGACAAGATGTCGCTCATATGGACATCGACTGCGGCAAAACCGGCGGCATCGAACGCTGCCGCCATTTCGACCTGTCCGTTGACGCCCTGCTCGCGCAACACCGCAACGCGCGGACGCTTGCCGCTGGCGATAAAGGGCGCCGCGATGTCGGCCTGCGCATCGAAACCCGGGGCGTAGTGCAGCCCCGGATCGGCGGCATCCGCATGCGTTGCAAATTCCTGTTCGGCACATGCCGGGTTGTCGCGCAATTTCGCCATTTCGTAGCTCGTGCGCGCCCAGCTGCGTTGCAGATCGCTACGCGCCTCGTCGAGAATCAGCTTGTCATTACGCAATACCCGCACCCGGTCGAATGTATTGAGTTGCGCGACAACATGAAACTCACTCCGTAAATCAGCGTCGACAAAAGCCTGCATCACCGCCTGCATGTCAGCACGGCGGATTTGCAGGACGGCTCCGGCTTCTTCGTTGAACAGCACATTGAACATGCGCGTGCTATAGCCGGCTTCGCTCAGGGCTTCCGGTTCCGGCAAGCCGTCGTCCTCGACTTCGTGGCGAATCTGGTCGAGACACAACTCATCCACATCCAGATCCAGTCCGCAGTGCCCGGCAAAAGCCATTTCGCACAAGGCCGCAAACAAGCCGCCATCGGAACGATCGTGATAGGCCAGCAGCTTCCCATCGGCGTTCAGTGCCTGCACCGTGTCAAAGAATGCACTCAGCGCAGTGGCTGTCGGCGCGTCCGGGCAACAGTCGCCCACCTGTTTGTATGCCTGTGCAAAACACGACGCACCGAGGCGGTTCCTGCCCAGCCCGAGATCGATCAGGACGATATCCGTCTCGCCCATATCGGTGCGCAGTTGCGGCGTAAGGTGTGCGGTTGCATCGGGCGTGTTGGCAAACGCCGAAATCACCAGCGAGATCGGCGAGGTCACCGCCTTCTTTTCACCGTCGGCATCCCACACGGTTTTCATGCT
Organism: Thiobacillus sp.; assembly: GCA_018780025.1. Classification (GTDB taxonomy): domain Bacteria; phylum Pseudomonadota; class Gammaproteobacteria; order Burkholderiales; family Thiobacillaceae; genus Thiobacillus. The sequence goes on along the minus strand of JADMKH010000035.1, from coordinate 938 downwards.
CATCGAATCCTTGCCGACCGGGATGGAAACGCCCAGCGCCTGACAATAGTTCGAAACGGCGGCCACGGTATCGAACAACGCCGCATCCTCGCCGGGGTGGCCCGCTGGCGCCATCCAGTTGGCCGACAGTTTCACCTGCGCCAGGCCATCGACGCGCGCTGCGGCCATGTTGGTGATCGCTTCGACAACCGCCATGCGTCCCGATGCGGGCGCGTCGATCAGCGCCAGCGGCGCTTTCTCGCCGATGGAAAACACCTCGCCCTGCGTGGTCTGGTAACCCGCCAGCGTGATCGCGCAGTCGGCGACGGGGATCTGCCACGGCCCCACGCATTGATCGCGCGCGGTGAGACCCCCTACCGACCGATCACCGATGGCAATCAGAAACATTTTCGACGCCACACCCGGCATCGCCAGCACACGATAAACCGCATCTTTCAGCTCGATCTCATCGAGGACCAGCGGTTCAGGCCTGGTCGTCTGATGGGTAACGTCACGTGTCATGCGCGGCGGCTTACCAAGCAGCACCTCGAGATCCATGTCCACCGGGGCATTCTGGAAATGGCTATCCGTCACCTGCAACCGGTTGTTTTCAATGGCTTCGCCCAGCACCGCGAACGGACAACGCTCACGCTCGCAGATCGCACGGAATTCGGCGAGGCGGGCCGGCGGAATCGCCAGCACGTAGCGCTCCTGCGCCTCGTTGCACCAGATTTCGCGCGGCGACATGCCGGATTCTTCCGACGGCGCCGCACGCAGTTCGAAGCGCCCGCCGCGGCCGCCGCCATGCACCAGTTCGGGCAGCGCGTTCGACAGACCGCCGGCGCCAACGTCGTGGATCGACAGGATCGGATTTTTGTCGCCGAGCTGCCAGCAGCGGTCGATCACTTCCTGCGCGCGCCGCTCCATTTCGGGGTTGCCGCGCTGCACCGAATCGAAGT
>JADMKH010000232.1:5042-9122 GCA_018780025.1 Thiobacillus sp. | reverse complement strand
GGCGACTACGCGCTATTCACCTTGCAGCGCCGTTATGCCGCGTGCAACCAGATGGTGCGCTTGGCACCGCTTGAAATCGGCGGTGAGGAATACAACAACCTCGAGTACTACCACAGTTATCTGAGCAACGGCCTGCCGCTCAAGGCTTCGGTATTCCGTAAATGATCGGCAGCGTGCGGCAAGCATGCCCACTTAATTCAAGGAGAACAGGGATGAAGGTAATTCGAAATGCAGTCTGGATGCTGGCTGGAGGGATTTTCCTGCTGGGCATCACCGGCCCGGTTGCGCATGCGGCCGAGAACGCATCCGGCGCAGCTCTAACAGTCGAAGCGGCAAAGGCGCTGTCGAATGCGGAATTCCTCGTCGGCATGGCAAAGAACAAGAAGTCATTGTGGACGACGGCCGCCGGTGCGTTGACCCAAGCCCAGGAAGCTGCCAAGAAACAGGACAGTGAGGCCGTGACCAGGTACTCATCCGTGGCAAGCGAACAGGCGTTTCTTGGTTTGGCGCAGAGCGGCTATCCGCTGACCGGCGCGGATTGATCAGCGTCGACGTGTAACGACGCCATGGGGGTGGCTCTAGGCTGCACGGATTAATAGGGGGAACGGACAGGCGGTCAGCCTGCTTTGCCAGGAACAGGAGCAGGCGGCTCAAGGTTTTATCGCTTTCATGGCGAATGAAGGTAAGTCTTAACACGCGCAATTTCGCCTGATGCACGCCATTAATCGGTGTTTCATTGCAACCGCGCCTAAATCTGGACAACCCAGATCAAGGCCCTGGTTTGAGTTGACGAGCTGTTCTATTGCAGCGGGACGGCGAGTGCATCCCACAATTTTGACCTTTGCACTTAAAAAATGAACTACTTGCTTGCGCTGATGCTGGCTTACTTCCTTGTTTCCGTCGGGTCTGTCCTGCTTTCAATGAGAACCAACATCAGCTATTTTTTCGGGTTGATGTCACTGCTTTATCTCTTCATAGCTCTTGGGCTGGTGTTGTTTATAATCAATCTGATGCAGACGATGCCTAAACCCTTGAACCGAGAGTTTTTTGTCCAGGCCGGTGAAATTGACGCTCTTTCAGCACGCCATGACGGAGATCAGGTCCCTTCTCCCTGGCGGCAATTGGTGTCACCAGACGTGCTTGTCGACTATGCCATGTTGGGGACGCCCGACTCGGAAAAACGGGACGCCGCACAGCTCGAGGCACATGCCAGCGTACATACACAACGGGTATTTCAAGACCCTGCGCTGGGTGGTGGTGCCCTACAACGACCGGGAAAAAACCGCTTGACCGACATCGTCGTCTTTGAACTGACGGCTGGTGGACCATAAATAACCGTAAAAGAAGCGGTCGCTTAGTAGCGAGAGCAGAGACAACGACTGCTCTTACGAGTACTGCGGACGCAGTAAGTTAAAAGACCAGTGTCGCCTTTGGCCGAGGACGCGACGGTCGACTACCCAGCCATGACCGGCAGGTCATCGGCCATATGCGCTGTCATTTCCTGCGAGCGTGCAACGGATGCACTGGCCCGGCTGGAATCCGGTGGCGGCGAGTTCGACCTGATATTGTGCGACTTGCAAATGCCGGAGATGGATGGCGTTGAATTCGTGCGGCAGTTGGTGCGAATTAAATACGCCGGCGGGCTGGTGCTGGTTAGCGGCGAGGATGGACGCATTCTGCAAACTGCTGAAAAGTTGTCCAGGGCGCATCAGCTTGATGTGCTCGGTTCGTTGCATAAGCCGGTTTCTCCCGAACAGTTGCGGCAGGTACTGTCAAACCATTCTCCACGAGAAGGCATGACGTCCCATGCCGCCTGCAAGAAATATGCATCCGATGAACTGTGGCGCGCCATCACGGGTGGGAAGCTGGTCAATTACTACCAGCCGAAGGTCGATCTCGTCTCCGGAATGGTCATCGGGGTGGAAACCTTGGTGCGCTGGCAACACCCCCAGGATGGTCTGGTGCTTCCGGATCAGTTCATCGCCACTGCGGAGGAGCATGGTCACATTGATGAGCTGACGCACGTGGTGCTGACAAATGCCCTGCGCCAGGCACGCATCTGGCTGGATGCCGGATTGTCCCTGCACGTGGCGGTGAATGTGTCGATGGATAATCTCCATTCCCTGGAGTTTCCCGACTTCGTCACGCGCGCGGCCGCCAAGGCGGGCGTACCACCATCGTGCCTGGTGTTGGAGGTGTGACGGAAAGCCGGCTGATGAAAAACCCTCTTGCATCGCTCGATATTCTTGCCCGCCTGCGCTTGAAGCATATTGGTCTGTCTATCGATGATTTTGGCAACGGGCATTCGTCGCTTTCCCAGCTCAGAGATATTCCCTTCGATGAACTGAAGGCGGACCGGAGTTTCGTCCATGGCGCCAGCCGTGACCCGTCTCTTCGAGCCATATTAGAAGCGAGCCTTAGCATGGCGCGAAAACTGGACATGAAGACGGTGGCAGAGGGCGTTGAAGATCAGGAAGACTGGGATTTCCTCCGTGCAGCCGGTTGCGACACGGCGCAGGGCTATTTCATCGCCAAGCCTATGCGTGCGGAGGAGATTGGCCGCTGGTTCGAAGCCTGGGCAGAACGTCGTCCGGACCTGTGCAGGTGAAGGCATGAACTCAAGGGTAAAGCTCATGGTGGCCACGGCGATTGCTGCCGACGTAGAGTTGGTCAGAAATCTGCTGCACGACGAATTCGACAACATTACCTTGTCCATCGATCCCGACCGAACGGGTCGATGACTTCGAGAAGCACCGTCCCCTGGTGTTGGTCAAGCTGCAGACCTAAACCGCCATCAGGTTGGCCTTGAATAGTTGGTGGAATTATCTCATATTGTGCAGCGCAATCCAAGACATGCTCCCTATAGGCAGACTTTATTATGCAAAGCCCACCCACCCCGCACTCGCATTCTGCCGATGCGAGTAAAGCGTTACGGGCATCCGAAAACCGCTATCGCCGGCTTTTCGAAACCGCTCAAGATGGAATTCTGCTTCTTAACGCTGACACTGCACAGGTCCAAGACGTCAATCCCTATTTGATCGATCTGCTTGGCTACTCGCATGCAGAGTTCCTTGGGAAAAAGCTTTGGGAAGTGGGCCCGTTCGCGGACAGAGCCCAGAACAAAGAGATGTTTGCGGAACTGCAAACGATGGGATATGTCCGTTACGAAGATCTGCCGCTCAAAACAAAAGCCGGGGTACAAATCGAGGTCGAATTTGTAAGTGTTACTTACGAGAGTGAAGGTATCAAGATCATTCAGTGCAACATCCGCGATATCACCGAGCGCAAGCGGGCGGAGGTGCAGGTACACGAACTGGCTGAACGGCTCACGACAACCCTCGAGAGCATCACGGATGCGTTTTTCACCGTGGACAGCGAATGGCGGTTCACCTTCCTCAACCGCAAGGCCGAGCAGCTGCTCAGACGAACTCGCACAGAGCTGATCGGCCAGGACCTCTGGACGGAGTTCTCCGACACCATAGGATCCACCTTCGAGCGCGAATACCGGCGGTCGATGGCGGACAACCATACCGTGGATTTTGAAGAGTTCTACCCGCCACTCAACATCTGGTTCGGCGTTCGCGCCTATCCCTCCCAGCAGGGTCTGGCGGTATATTTCCACGATATCAGCGAGCGCAAAAAAGCGGAGATGAGACTCCGCGAGGAAGAAGAGCGTCACTTGCGCCAGCGCAACGCCCTGATCGAACTTGCCGGTGGGGGGGCCACAGGTGAAGACCTCCTGGGCACGATTCGGCGAATCACGGAGATAGGCGCCAAAACCCTGGGCGTCGCCCGGGCCAGCATCTGGCGTTACAACCAGGATCGCACTGCCCTGCGATGTATGGACCTTTACGAGGTGGGGACGGGCAAGCACACCGCCGGCATGGAGTTGTCTGCCAAAGATTTTCCTGCCTACTTCCGAGCGCTGGCGACACAGAACCCGATTGATGCGGAGGACGCGCAGAGTGACGCACGCACTAACCCGTTGTCAGAGAGCGACCTTCAGCCGATCGGCATCACTTCCCTGCTGGATGTTCCCATTCACCTGGGCGGCACCTAGGCGGGGGTCCTGCGCCACGA
>JADMKH010000232.1:2196-5032 GCA_018780025.1 Thiobacillus sp. | reverse complement strand
ATTTGCGGTCGCCGTTGCGAACCAGGCGTCCCTCGCTCTGGAATCGTCGGATCGCAAGCGTTCTGAGCATGAGATCAAGCGGACAGTACAGCGCCTGAAGGAAGCGCAGCGCATTGGGCGGATCGGGGACTGGGAGTGGGACATTGCGACCGAGGAAATCATCTGGTCACCGCAACTATTTGAGATTCTGGGGCGCGATCCGCGCCAGGGCCCCCCCCGTAACCTCGAAGACGCCATCACCTACCTCGATGCAGCGGACCAGGCGCTGGTGAGGGACAAGACTGCCCTGGCAATTGAATCGGGCGAAGCACAGGACTATGAGTTTCTGGCACCCCAACTCAACGGCAAGCCCATTGACGTTCTTGTGAGAACGGTGCCCCGCAAGGACGAAAGCGGCACAGTTGTTGGGCTATACGGAACGGTCCAGGACATCACCGGGCGCAAAGCATCGGAGAGGAGGCTCGCCTACCTCAACCGTGTATACGCCATGCTGAGCGGTATCAATACGCTGATCGTGCGCGTGCAAGGCAGCGAGGAACTGTTCAAGGAGGCGTGCAGGGTTGCGGTCGAGATGGGCGGGTTCCGCATGGCCATGCTCTGCGTCGTGGATCGAGGTGCGAGGAAGATTGTCCCGGTGGCCTCGGCGGGCAAGGACGAAGCGCTCATCGGCATCATCAAAAGCATCTTGTCGTCTGAGCTTGCTTCAACCACCATGGTCGCACGGGCAATCAAAGAGAAAAAAATCATCGTCTCCAACGATTCGCAAAGCGATCCCCAGGTTCTATTCGGCAAAAAATATGCCGAAGCCGGCGTTCACTCAATGGTTATTCTGCCGCTGACAGTCGCAGATGAGGCCATTGGCGTGCTCGCGCTTTATGCGACCGAAAGCAACTTCTTCCATGAAGAAGAGTTGAAACTGTTGACTGATCTGGTTGGCGATATTTCGTATGCCATGGGTTGTTTGAAGGCTGAAGCGGCACTGCGCAGTCTCAATGAAGAACTGGAAGACAAGGTGGCGACACGCACCGCCGATCTGGAGCAGGCACGGCTCATGGCCGACCAGGCCAACCTGGCCAAGTCCAGCTTTCTTGCCGCCATGAGCCACGAGATCCGCACCCCAATGAACGGCGTGATTGGCATGACCGAGGTGCTATACCAGACCGGCCTTAACGATCAACAGGTGGAGATGGTCGATCTCATGCACGAGTCGGCGATGTCGCTTCTGTCGATCATCGACGACATTCTCGACTTTTCCAAGATCGAAGCCGGGCGGATGGAAATCGAACAGGCGCCCATCTCGTTGGCAGACGTGGTGGAAAAGGCCTGTGTCATGTTGGACGAACTGGCGATCAATAAAAACGTGGAACTCACTGTGTTCGTCGATCCCGCGATACCCGAAGCGGTTTTGGGCGACGAGTTACGTCTGCGCCAGGTGCTGATGAATCTTGTTGGCAACGCCATCAAGTTTTCCAGCGGCCGCCAGCAAGCGGGGCGGATATGGGTGCGTGCCGTGCAAATCGCGCGTGGCCCCGCGCATTCCGTCGTGGAAATCCAGGTTGACGATAATGGCATCGGGATCGATGAAGCGACCCGGGCGCGGCTCTTCACGGCGTTCACCCAGGCCGACACCTCGACCACCCGGCGTTTTGGCGGCACCGGGCTGGGGCTGGTCATTTCGCGCCATCTGATCGACATGATGGGGGGCCATCTCGGGGTGCAAAGCACGCCCGGGAAAGGATCCACGTTCACCGCACGCCTGCAATTCACCCTGCCGCCAAGTCAGGCAGGTGCGGTCAAGCCGGCATCGCAAGTAGCCGGACTCTCCTGCCTCGTGGTAGGCAGCGCGGATGGACTGTCCGAAAATTTTGCTGCGTATCTGGCCCACGCCGGTGCGCGTGTCGAGCGGGCAGCGGATCTGGCGCAGGCACTCAATCTGATGCCGGGTTTGCCGCCGGGACTCTGGATCTGGGTCATTGATGCGGTCGATATTCCGCTGGCGCTGGGTGAACTGCGCGCCCTTGACCGCGATCTGACCGACCAGGAAATTCGCTTCGTTGCCATTGAGCGCGGATCGCGAAGGGAGCCACGTGTGGAACATACCGGTCTGGTAGTGGTGGACGGCAACGTGCTGACGCGTCACCGACTCTTCAAGGCAGTCGCCATTGCCGCCGGACACGTAGTTGAAGACTCACAAACACCGCGATCCAGCAAGAACGGGATGGTAGTCAAACAGCCATCGCACGATGAGGCACTGCGCAATGGCCGGCTGATTCTGGTTGCCGAGGATAATGAGACCAACCAGAAGGTGATCCTATGGCAGCTTGCGCTGCTGGGTTTTGCTGCCGATGTCGCTGACAACGGCAGGCTGGCGCTGGAACGCTGGCAGAGGGGAAACTACGCGTTGCTGCTCACTGATTTGCAGATGCCGGAGATGGATGGTTATGCATTGACTGCCGCGATTCGTGCCCAGGAGCAGGGTTCGCACCACATCCCGATCGTGGCCCTGACCGCCAACACGCTCAAAGGCGAAGCGGGTCGCTGCCAGGCAGCCGGCATGGACGCTTGCCTGAGCAAGCCATTGCAACTGGATGATCTTAAAAAATTCCTGGGCACATGGCTGCCGTCCGCTGTATCCCGTCTGGATTCCTATGCTGAAGTCGCTCCGCGCGTGGTAGCTGATCGCGCTGTGGACGTGAGCGTGCTCGAGCGCATCATCGGTGGCGACCCTGCAGTGATGCTCGAATTTCTACATGACTTTCAGATCAGTGCAACCAAGATCGGGGCCGAACTGAAATCCGCGTGTGTCGATCGTCAACCGGCGCGGGCAAGCCAGCAT
>JADMKH010000232.1:0-2186 GCA_018780025.1 Thiobacillus sp. | reverse complement strand
CGCACCGTGGGCGCGCTGGCACTGGGTGAGCTGTGTGCAGAAATCGAGGCTGCCGGTAAAGCGGGCCTCACTGGAGCGCTGGCGTCGCTGTTGCCCCTATTCGAGCAGGAACTCGACGCCGTGAACGCCTTTCTCGATTCCTTGCAGGCGCAGCGTGTAGATCGCCGCAACGATAACTAAAAGGCAATCCGTATGAACAAATCAACCATTCGGATCCTGGTGCTCGACGACGAGTCTTTTATGCTCAAGCTGCTCGGCCACATGCTGGCCGGCTTGGGTTTCACCTCAGTGACGACTTGCGATAACGGAACTGCGGCGCTGGAGTGCTTTAGCACCCATGCCAACTCACCCAATCTGATCCTGCTGGACTTGCAGATGCCAGAAATGGATGGGATCGAATTTGTCCGTAAATTGGTCGAGCACAACTACACCGGCAATCTCATTCTGGTCAGCGGCGAAGACGAGCGTGTTCTGCAAATGGCAGAGAAACTGATTCAGGCGCACCGGATCACGGTGCTGGGGCATCTGAACAAGCCTGTTTTATTGGCTCGACTAACCGAGCTCATGGAAAAGTCAGTGCACATGCACGCTGCCCCGCAATCGACAACGCATGCTTATAGCGCAGACGAACTGCGCACTGCCATCGACGCCGGTGAACTGGTCAACTACTACCAGCCCAAAGTTGCCGTCACCACCGGCGCGATCGTCGGCGTGGAGACGCTGGTGCGCTGGCGTCATCCGGTGGACGGGATTGTATTCCCCGACCAATTCATCGGCATCGCTGAAGATCATGGATTGATTGATGACCTGACGCGCGTGGTGCTGAAGGGTGCGTTGGCCCAGAGCAAGGCCTGGCAGCAAGCTGGGCTCCGGCTTCGGGTGGCGGTTAACGTATCGATGGACAATCTTTCGTCGGTGGCTTTTGCGGATTTCGTCGCCGGAGCAGCCACCGCAGCAGGGGTGACGCCGCAGGATATCGTGCTGGAGCTGACGGAAAGCCGACTGATGCTGGATCAGCGCGCGCCGCTGGAGGTCCTGACCCGATTACGCCTGAAGCGCTTCCGCCTTTCAATCGATGATTTCGGCACGGGCCATTCTTCGCTGACCCAGTTACGCAACATTCCTTTCGATGAACTCAAGATCGACCAAAGCTTTGTGCGCGGCGCATGGCACGACGACACCGCGCGCGCGATATACGACGCCAGCCTTAACCTGGGCAAGCAGCTTGGTATGACAGTCGTCGCCGAAGGCGTGGAAGATCGCGATGACTGGGATTTTGTGCGGCGCACACAATGCGACATGGCCCAAGGTTTTTTCATTGGGCGACCGATGCCTGCCGCTGATCTGCCCGGCTGGATCGAATTGTGGAACGCGCGCACGCAGCAATGGCAAGCAGATTTACCATGAACGTTGAGCGCGGCGCACTCAAACCCATCGAGGCCAAAGCCAGGATTCTTGTTGAATCTGATAGTCCCAGCGATGCAGCATTAGTCAAGAAGCTGCTCGTGCAGGAATTTGAGCAGGTATTCCTTTCCACCAATCCGGATCTGGCGGTAAAAGATTTTGAAAGCCGCGCCCCGGACGTGCTGGTACTCGCGTTCAATACCCTGGAAAAGTCGGAGCGCTATTATCTCGGGCTTTATCGATTGAGCGGCAAAATCCATCTTCAGCCGCACCGTACAGTTGTTCTGTGCAATATTGATGAAGTCAGTCAAGCTTATAAGGCGTGCCGTAAACAATACTTTGACGATTACGTCCAGTTTTGGCCGATGACAAACGATGCGCCGCGTTTGCTGATGTCAGTGCATCTTTCACTACGCGATCTGAGGGCAATCAGTGAGGGAGGTCCGTCGGCGGCTGAGTTTGCCGCCCAGGCACGTCGCCTGGCTGAGCTCGGAAGCATGCTGGAGCAACATGTTGCGCAAGGCAGCCAGCGGATTGAAGGGGCCAATCGCGCCATGGCGCAGGCGGAACTGGATATCGGCGCGGCACTGGACGGATTTTCCAGCAAGCTCGCACAAGGAAATCTGCCGGGCGTGTCCAGAATCAGCGATGTCTCCGGACTGGAGCAGGAGATCAGGCGGCTCAAGCAGGAGGAGATCGGGCAACGCTTTCGTAAGGTCGCCGAATCGGTGCAGCCCATCAAGCAATGGACCGACGATTTCAGGAAAGGATTTGAGCCTCAC
>JADMKH010000279.1 GCA_018780025.1 Thiobacillus sp. | reverse complement strand
CGCTGACCGACACGCTGGCGATCTACGCCGACATGATGCGCGGCGTCACCGTCAAACCAGAGGCGATGCGCGCCGCCGCGATGCAGGGATTCGCCACTGCCACCGATCTGGCCGACTATCTGGTGAAGAAGGGCGTGCCCTTCCGCGATGCCCACGAGGTGGTTGCGCGCGCCGTGCGCACGGCCGACACCAGCGGACGCGACCTCGCCGACCTGGCGCTGGCCGAATTGCAGGCGTTCAGTCCGATGATTACGCAAGATGTATATGACGTATTGACGCTGGAAGGCTCGCTGGCCGCCCGCGATCATCTGGGCGGCACCGCGCCAACGCAGGTTCGCGCGGCCATTGCGCGGGCCAGAAAGCGGCTTTAACCCGAATCGATTAATTCGAATCCGGCAACGATGGATGCTGCGTAGGCGCTGCGTGCTCGCGGCAAATCCGTCGCACCTCCGGACTGCTGAGCTTTTCCTGCTTCAATCCGCAAAAATAGCTGCGCGGCCCCAACCGCTGATTGTGGCGGCAGGTCGAACAGACGCCAAAGCTGCGTTTGCCGCTTTGCGCCTGCACCTGCGCCAGCACCTGCCGCAACACCACCATCGCAGAAGTCACGCGCGCCGGGCTGGCAGTTTGCACGATATCGCGCCACGCCCCGCCGGCACTGAGCGTCTTCAACAGGTTGGAGCCCGCTTCGGTCAGAATCAAGCGCACCACCCTGCCGTCACGGGGATCGGTATAACGCGACACCAGCCTGCGTCGCGCCAGCACCAGCACCGTTTGCGATACCGTGCCCTTGGTCAGGCCGAGGTATTCGGTCAGCGCCTGCGGCGTATTGCTGTAGCGGTTGGCCTGATTCAGATAAAACAGCACTTGCAAATGCACGGGTTGCAAGCCCTGAGCCGAGCCCGCCTGCCGCAAATCGGCCCGGGTCAGCAGCGACAAGCGCTCGACCAGATCAAACAGGGTGAGCGCCTGGCTTTTCAAGTGTGCTCAGAAGCGGATCGACCCGCCGCCCTGCAGGGCGACCAGCGCTGCCAGTTTGGCGTAAAGCGGCTCGCCACTCTTGGTATCGACCCAGCCGTCGGCCACCGGCATGAAGTGAAACCCGCCCGACCGCGCCGCCACCCAGAGTTCGCGCGCCACACCGTGTCGGTTGATGATGATCTTGCTGCCGTTGTCCAACTCGATTTCGAGGATGCCGTCTGCCGGTGTCTCGAAATCCAGATCAGCCGCTTCCAGCGCCTGCTCGATATGGACCAGCGTTGCGTCGGCAGCCTGGTTGAATTCGGCCTCGTTCAATTCAATTCTTGTCATGGTGTCCCGTGCTAACATTTCGCGCATGAAAATGCGTACCTTATACATCGTGTCCCTGTTGCTATGCGGACTGGGTCTGACGGCCTGCGGCTCCAAGGGTGACCTGTATCTTCCCGAAAAACCTGCCGCACTGCAACGGACAACCCTGTGAATACCCTGCACCGACTCGAAGGCCGCCTCCTTCTTGAAGGCGTGTCGCTGGACGCGCTTGCCGAACGCTTCGGCACTCCACTCTACGTTTATTCCAGACAAGCGCTCGAAGAGGCTTATCAGGCCTACGTCCAGGCTTTTTCCGAGACGCCTCACCTGATCTGTTATGCGGTCAAAGCCAATTCCAGCCTGGCCATTCTCAACTTCTTTGCCGGGCTCGGCACCGGTTTCGATATTGTTTCCGGCGGTGAGCTCGCGCGCGTACTTGCCGCCGGCGGCGATCCCAGCAAGATTGTATTTTCGGGTGTAGGGAAAACGGCAGACGAGATGCGCGCAGCAATCAAGGCCGGCATTCTTTGCTTCAACGTCGAATCGCTTAGCGAGTTGCATCGCCTGAGTCGCGTGGCCGGTGAAATGGGCCGGATCGCGCCCGTGTCGTTTCGCGTCAACCCCGATGTCGATCCCAAGACCCATCCGTATATCTCCACCGGGCTCAAGGAAAACAAATTCGGGGTGCCCATTGCCGATGCGCCTGCGCTCTATCGCCTCGCTGCCAGCCTGCCGAATCTGAAAGTCACCGGCATCGACTGCCATATTGGCTCGCAACTGATCGACCTGTCGCCGCTGGCCGATGCGGCCGACCGCGTGCTGGCACTGGTTGATGCGCTGGCGGCCGAAGGGATCACGCTGCATCACATCGACCTCGGCGGTGGAGTCGGCATTCGTTATAACGACGAAACCCCGCCCGATCTTGACGCCTACGGCCGCGCACTGGCGGCACGCTTTTCGGGTCGCCACGAAAAGCTCCTGCTTGAGCCGGGCCGTTCGCTGGTCGGCAACGCGGGGCTGCTGCTCACCCGCGTCGAATACCTGAAGCCTGGCGATGGCAAAAACTTTGCAATTGTTGACGTCGCCATGAACGATCTGATGCGGCCGGCGCTTTACGAGGCGTATCACGAAATCATTTCGGTAAAACAGAAAAACGGCTCGCCTACACGCTACGACATAGTGGGCCCGATCTGCGAAACCGGCGATTTCATTGGCTTTGCGAGAGACATGTGCATTGAGGAAGGCGACCTTTTAGCCATTCTCTCCACTGGCGCATACGGCATGAGCATGGCTTCGAACTACAACTCTCGCCCACGGGCGGCAGAAGTGCTCGTCAACAAAAACGAAATTCATCTCATACGTGAACGGGAAACGCAAGACAGCCTGATGGCCTGCGAGCGGCTTGTTTATTGACGTACACAGAACCAGACTCTTTCTTAACACACCCGGAATATAGTGTCGCACCGATACATTTTGTTTCGCTGCGACATTTTTTATGGCGTTTTTTTGCGGAGTCTTGACTATTGATTGAACCAATGGGAAAAGTAACTAGAATGAGGCTCACCAAGCGGAGCCTCGGTATCGCCCGTTTTTCGAGGGTTTCGGGCAAGTTGTTAGCCTGTCGATACCACGCTTTGGAAGTGCAAATTCTGAATGCACGTGGCTTTAAGCTGTAGTGATTATGTGAATGTGTTCAACTTCTAAGGAGTGTTAAATGGCAACAGCAAAGAAACCCGCGGCTAAGAAGGCGGCCCCCGCCAAGAAGCCCGTAGCCAAAAAGGCGGTCGCCGCCAAAAAACCCGTAGCTAAAAAGGCAGTCGCCGCCAAAAAGCCGGTCGCCAAAAAAACCGTAGCTAAAAAGCCAGTGGCCAAAAAGGCAGTCGCCGCCAAGAAGCCGGTCGCCAAAAAAACCGTAGCTAAAAAACCCGTGGCAAAAAAGGCAGTCGCCGCCAAGAAGCCGGTAGTCAGGAAGGTCGCGGCAAAACCGGCAGCCAAGAAGCCTGTTGCGAAGAGAGCGGCCCCTGCCGCCAAACCCGTGGTCAGGAAGGTCGCGGCAAAACCGGTCGCCAAAAAGCCTGTTGCGAAGAAAGCGGCTCCTGCCGCCAAACCCGTGCAGTCATCCGCACCTGCACCCGCACCGGCGGTACCGGTCATCAAGCCTTTCGGGCTATAACAGGTCGGGCACTGCCCAATCTGAAACGGGGGCTTGTCCCCCGTTTTTTTATTGCCCGCGATTTGTTAATCCCGCTATCGCTTTAACCGGATTTCCTGTTTTTCCGGAATGGGCTCTGCCAGGCTCCGCCGAAACCAGTCGATTCCGAACGGCTTGCAGCAACGTCACGCCCCACGGCAGGCGCATGAGCAGCAATAGGGTGAGCACAGCTCCATAGATCAAGGGTTCCGTCAGGTCTTTCTTGACCAGCCACAGATAATGCACCACGCCCAGAATGGCGATGGCATACACCAGACGGTGCAACTGCTGCCAGCGACGGCCCAGGCGACGAATCATGGCGCGGGTCGAGGTGGCGGCGAGCGGGATCAGCAATACAAAGGCAGCAAAACCGACCGTGATGAATGGACGCTTGATGATGTCCCTGACGATGGCCGCCGGGTCAAAGAACTGATCCAGCCAGATATACGTCACAAAATGCAGGCTGACGTAGAAGAAGGTGAACAGCCCCAGCATGCGTCGGTAACGAATCAGCTCGGCACGGCCAGTCAGTCGACGAAGCGGGGTGACGGATAACGTCACCATCAAGCCCACCAGCGTCCAGGTTCCGGTGGAGCGGGTGATGAACTCGAGCGGGGTGGCGCCCAGGCCGCCGCTAGAACCAAGAACAATCAAGCGCACCAGCGGCAGCAGGCAGAGCCCGAATAGCCAGAACTTTGGATGACGTAAAAAAGCCGGCATCAGAAGAACTTTTTCAGGTCCATGCCGCGATACAGTTGGGCAACCTGCTCACCATAGCCGTTGAACATCAGCGTGTCGCGCTTGAAGAATTCGCCGATCCGGCGTTCTTTTTCCTGGCTCCAGCGTGGATGATCGACTTGCGGATTAACGTTTGAATAGAAGCCATACTCGTTCGGCGTGGCCTTCATCCAGGCGGTAAGCGGCTGTTTCTCGACAAAGCGGATTTTAACGATGGACTTGGCGCTCTTGAAGCCGTATTTCCACGGCACCACCAGGCGAATCGGCGCACCATTCTGGTTGGGCAGCACTTCACCGTAGAGCCCGACCGCCATCAACGTCAGCGGATTCATGGCTTCGTCCATCCGCAAGCCTTCGACATACGGCCAGTCGAGCACCCGCGTGCGTTGCCCCGGCATCTGCCTGCGGTCGTTCAGCGTCACAAACTCGACGTACTTGGCATTGCCGGTGGGCGCCGCGCGGCGGATGATTTCATGCAGGGGGAAACCCACCCACGGAATCACCATCGACCAGCCTTCAACGCAGCGCATCCGGTAGATACGTTCTTCCAGCGGCGCAAGTTTCAACAGCGCGTCGATGTCGTACTCGCCGGGATTGCCGACTTCGCCTTCTATCGCCACGGTCCACGGACGCGTTTTGAAGCTGCCCGCGTTTTCAGCCGGGTCGCTCTTGCCGGTGCCAAATTCGTAGAAGTTGTTGTACGTGGTCACCGACTTGTACGGGGTGGAGTCTTCGTCCAGCTTGTAGGCACTGGCGCGCACGCCGGCCAGCTTGATGCCGGCATGGACATCGGGAGCGGCACCCAGCGCCGCGCCGGCTACCAATGCGCCCATGCCCTGCATGAAGCGGCGACGATCCCGGTAATGTTCCAATGGGGTGATTTCAGACGAGGGAATATCGTTGGGATGGCGAATAAGCATGACGAAATCCAATCAATAAAGGTAAAGGGCACAGCATATCGGTCGAGGATGGCGCTCGATCCTTACAAGTAAGTCGACCCCCGCCTGTGGTTTTTGTTTCACCGTGGACCTGCTAATGTGCGGAACTATCGTACATCCAAGTTCTTTTTTCGGAATCCGTCATGCGTGCCTTGCTTGCCTTGCTGTTCGTTCCCGTGCTCGCCTTTGCCCAGGCCGGCGGCCCGCCTTTTATTCCGGTCAACATGATAAAGGTGAGCGACTCGCCGGTGTCCAACACGGTTGACGCCGTGGGCGCATTGATCGCCGAGGACAGCGTGGTGCTGCGACCGGAAATCGACGGCCGCATCGACAAGCTGCTGTTCAAGGAAGGCCAACCGGTGAAGAAAGGCGCGGTGCTGGTGGTGCTCGATTCAGCCGAGCAGCGCGCGCGTCTCGCCGCAGCGCAAGCCGATCTTGGACTGGCAGAAAGCCGCTACAAGCGCAGCGAGGAACTGGTCGCGAAGAATTTCATTTCCAGGCAGGCGCTCGACGAGACGCGCGCCAATCTCGATATCCTGCGTGCACGCCGGCAGCAAGAGCAGGTGGCGCTCAACAAAACCATCCTCCGTGCGCCGTTTTCCGGCGTGACTGGATTGCGGCAGTTCAGCCCCGGTGCCTATGTCAGCAAGGGCAGCGATCTGGTGCGGCTGGATGCGCTCGGCAATCTGAAACTGGAAGTACCGGTACCTGAAACCTACTTGTCGCTGGTGCGCATCGGCCTGCCGATCACATTGACCGTTGATGCGCTGCCGGGACAAACCTTCAGCGGCATCGTCCACGCGATCGATCCGGTAGTCGACCCGGTGAGTCGCAACGTGCGGGTACGTGCGCGCATCGCCAACCCGAAAGGACAGCTCAAGCCCGGCATGTTCGCCCGCGCCACCGCCAATCTGGGCGGCAAGACCCACGCCATTCTGCTGCCCGAACAGGTGATCGTGCCGAAGCCTGATGGCAGTTATGTCTTTCTTGCGATCGACGGCAAGGCCGAACTGCGCAAGGTTACGCTGGGCAAGCGCGAGCCGGGACGGGTGGAAATCGTCTCCGGGGTGAAAGCCGGCGATACCGTCGTGCTCGACGGCCAGATCAAGCTGCGCCCCGGCGTGCCGGTGGTCACGCTGGAACAAGCGGCGCAGATGATGAAGAAAATGCCGGCAGGCAAGCCGCGTTGAACCCACTCCTCCGCGAAAACTGACTCATGATCCTCTCCGATATTTCCATCCGCCGTCCGGTACTCGCCACCGTGATGAGCCTGCTCATCATCCTGATCGGCCTGATCGCCTTCGACCGCCTGCCGGTACGCGAATACCCCAACATCGATGCCCCGGTGGTGTCGGTGCGCACGGTCTACCCCGGTGCGTCGGCCGAGGTGATGGAAAGCCAGATCACCAAGCCGCTGGAGGATTCGCTGTCCGGCATCGAGGGCATCCGCACCATCAAGTCGGTGAGCCGCGAGGAAGTCAGCCAGATCACGGTGGAGTTCGTGCAGTCGCGCGATCCCGAGGCCGCCGCCAACGACACGCGCGACCGCGTGGCGCGGGTGCGCGGGGCGCTCCCCGATGAAGCGCAAGACCCGGTGGTAGCCAAGATCGAGGCCGACGCCCAGGCCATCATCTGGCTGGCGTTTTCCAGCGACCGCCAGTCGCCGCTGCAAATCACCGATTACGCTGACCGCGTGGTGGCCGACCAGCTGAAAACCCTGCCGGGGGTGGCCTCGGTCATTGTCGGCGGCGGCCGCCGCTACGCCATGCGGCTGTGGCTCGACCCCAGCCGCATGGCATCGCAGGGCGTCACGGTGCAGGACGTGGAAGCCGCGCTCAGAAGCCAGAATACCGAACTGCCCTCGGGCCGCATCGAAAGCCAGATGCGCGAGTTTTCGGTGCTGGCCAGGACCGACCTGCGCACGCCAGGCGAATTCGAGCGCGTCGTAATCCGTGACAGCGGTGGCACGCTGGTACGGCTGGCCGACATCGGCCGTGCCGAAATCGGCGCCGAGGACGCGCGCAACATTGTGCGCGTCAACGGCCGTGCCGCCGTTGGTCTCGGCATCGTCAAGCAGTCGACCGCCAACACGCTGGAAGTCGCACGCGCGATCAAGGCCGAAGTGCCGCGCTTGCAAGCGGCCTTGCCGGAAGGCATGCAGCTCAAGGTGGCGTTCGATAGCTCGATCTTCATCGAAAAATCCATCGATGCGGTCTACACCACCATGCTCGAAGCCATGGTGCTGGTGGTCGGCGTCATTTTTTTGTTCCTGCGCAACTGGCGCGCCACGCTGATCCCCTTCGTCACCATCCCGGTGTCGCTGATCGGCGCGTTCATTTTCCTCTCGGCCATGGGCTTTACCCTCAACGTGCTGACCCTGCTCGGGCTGGTGCTGGCGATCGGCCTGGTGGTGGACGATGCGATCGTGATGCTGGAAAACATCTACCGCCACATCGAGGAAGGCATGCCGCCTTACGAGGCTGCGCTGAAAGGTTCTCGGGAGATCGGGTTCGCCGTGCTGGCGATGACGCTCACGCTGGCTGCCGTGTTCGCCCCGCTGGCCTTCGCCGAAGGCAATACCGGCAAGCTGTTCACCGAGTTTGCGCTGACGGTGGCGGGCGCGGTACTGGTATCCGGCTTTGTCGCGCTCACCCTGACGCCGATGATGGCGAGCCGCATCCTGCGCCACGAACCGCGCCACAATGCGCTGTTCAATTTCGGCGAACGCGTGCTGACAGGTCTGAACACAGCCTATACCCGTGGCGTGACGCGGGTTCTCAGGCATCCGTGGATCGTCACGCTGGTATTCGTGCTGGTCGCGGCCGCCGCATTCGGCTTGCTGAAATCGCTCAAGTCGGAGCTGGCGCCAACCGAAGACCGCGGCTTCTTCATCGGCGTCATGGTCGCGCCCGAGGGCGCCACGCTGCAATACACCGACCAGTACGCGCGTCAGCTTGAAGGCATCTATCAAAGCGTACCCGAAGTGAATACCGCCTTCATGGTGGTTGCGCCGGGTCTGGAACGGCCGAATCCGGTCAACAGCGCGCTGTCGTTTGTGATGTTGCAGCCCTGGGAAAAGCGCACCCGCAGCCAGATGGCGATCACCGAAAGCCTCGGCCCGCAGATGTTCATGGGCATGCCCGGCGTACTCGCCTTCCCGATCAACCCGCCCTCGCTGGGGCAAAGCTTCCGCAATCCGCCGCTGCAGTTCGTGGTGCAGGCCCCCAGCTACACCGAACTGGATCAAGCCGTCGAAGCCTTGATGGCAAAAGTCCGCGCCTACCCCGGGCTCTCCAACGCCGACAGCGATCTGAAGCTCAACAAGCCCCAACTCAGGATCGACGTCAATCGCGACAAGGCGGCGCAGATGGGCGTGGGCGTCGACACCATCGGGCGCACGCTGGAAACCCTGCTGGGCGGACGCGATGTCACCCGCTTCAAACAGGCGGGCGAGCAATATGACGTGATCCTCCAGCTTGACCCCGCAGCACGTGCAACCCCGCAGGATTTAAGCGCCCTGTATGTGCGCGGCCGTGAAGGCAGCCTGACGCCGCTGTCGAACCTGGTGACGGTGACAGAAACCGTTGCGCCGAAGGAACTCAACCACTACGACCGCCAGCGTGCGGCGATCATTTCAGCCAACATCGCGCCCGGTTACACGCTGAGTGATGCGCTCACCTTCATGGACCAGGCCGCCGGGGAAACGCTGCCGAAAAACGCCCGGACCACACTGGCCGGCCTGTCGCGCGAGTTGGGCGAGTCCGGGCAAACGCTGGCAATCACCTTCATGCTGGCGCTGATCGTGATTTACCTGGTGCTGGCAGCGCAGTTCGAAAGCTTCATCTCGCCCTTCATCATCATGCTCACCGTGCCGCTGGCTGCCACCGGCGCGCTGCTGGCGCTGAAACTCACCGGCGCCACGCTCAACGTCTACAGCCAGATCGGGCTGGTGATGCTGGTCGGCCTGATCACCAAGCACGGCATCCTGATCGTGGAGTTCGCCAACCAGCTCCAGCGCGCCGGAGTCGACATCCGCAAGGCGGTGGAGGACGCGGCGGTCATGCGGCTGCGCCCGATCCTGATGACCACCGGTGCCATGGTGCTGGGCGCCCTGCCGCTGGCCAACGCGCATGGCG
>JADMKH010000010.1 GCA_018780025.1 Thiobacillus sp. | reverse complement strand
CGCGCTCGTGACCGCCGCCGTGCATCTGCGCTTCCAGGCGCACGCGCGGCTTGCGGCGCACGTACAGCGCGCCAATGCCCTTCGGGCCATAAGTCTTGTGTGCCGAAAACGACATCAGGTCGACCGGCAGTTTGCTCAGGTCGATCGGCATTTTGCCGGTGGCCTGTGCTGCGTCAACATGAAAAATAATGCCTTTTTCACGACAGATGTTGCCGATCGCTTCGATGTCCTGAATCACACCGATTTCGTTGTTGACCAGCATCACCGAAGCCAGCACGGTGTCGGGACGGATCGCCGCGCGGAACACGTCCAGATCGATCAGGCCGTTTTCCTTCACGTTGATATACGTTGCCTCAAAACCTTGACGCTCCATTTCACGCACGGTATCGAGTACGGCCTTGTGTTCGGTGCGCACGGTGATGATGTGCTTGCCCTTGGTGCCCGAGTAGAAGTTGCCTGCGCCCTTGATGGCGAGGTTGTTCGATTCGGTGGCACCCGAGGTGAACACGATTTCCTTGGGATTGGCACCGACCAGCAAAGCGACTTGCTCGCGCGCCTCTTCCACTGCCTTTTCGGCCGTCCAGCCATAGGGATGCGAGCGCGATGCCGGATTCCCAAAGTCTTCGGTCAAATACGGAATCATCTTTGCGGCAACGCGCGGATCAACCGGGGTGGTAGCGGAGTAATCGAAATACAGTGTTTTCATCTTTATGCCTTAATTGAATCGTTCAAGCAGCCAGCGTCATCTTCGATGCACGGCGATCCTGAAGAACCTTGTCCTTACACTCGTCCTGCCTGGCCACCAGCGACGCCAGCGTCACGTTTTCCAGATAGTCGTATATATGGTTGTTCAGCCCCATCCACAAGTCATGGGTCAGACAACGGTGTTCGTCACGGCAGTTCTCCTTGCCGCCGCACTGGGTGGCATCGATTGGCTCATCCACCGCCCGAATGATATCGGCCACGCTGACGTCGCCAAGCGAACGGGCGAGATAATAGCCGCCGCCGGGACCGCGCACGCTTTCAACCAGCTCGTGGCGACGCAGGCGGCTGAACAGCTGTTCCAGATACGACAGGGAGATATCCTGACGCTCGCTGATGCCAGCCAGTGTCACCGGATTTTTACCGCCACGCAGAGCCAGATCCAGCATGGCTGTGACGGCGAAGCGCCCTTTGGTGGTCAATCTCATGACGTGTTCTCCTGTTGTTCGCCCGAACTATAAAATTCCCGAGCAATTTGGTCAACTATTACTTACCCGAGCAATTTAGTCAACTATTTTATTCAAATAGTTCGGGTCGAAATCGTCGGGTTTATCCTGTCCTGCCGGTATCTCCACGCCCAGTTTCTGCAACTGCGCCAGGATCAACTCCAGCCGGTGATCGATATGCGCGGAATGGTCGACCAGACCATGAATCGCCTTGACCACCGGGTCGTTCATGTCGGCCGAGATGGCGTACGCCGAGAACCCCAGTTTTTCTGCCTGCTGGTTGCGCTGCTTCTCGGCCGCGCTGTCGATAATGCGCGCCGGGATACCCACCGCTGTCGAATCGTCCGGCACATCTTTCACCACCACGGCGTTGGAACCGACGCGCGCGTTGGCGCCTATGGTGATCGGGCCCAGAATTTTGGCGCCCGCCCCCACCACCACACCGCGCATCAGGGTGGGATGGCGCTTGCCCTTGTTCCATGACGTACCGCCCAGCGTGACCCCGTGATAGAGCGTGCAGTCGTCGCCGATTTCGGCCGTTTCGCCCACCACCACGCCCATGCCATGGTCGATGAACACGCGGCGGCCGATGGTGGCGCCGGGGTGAATTTCGATGCCGGTGAGCCAGCGGCCGATGTGCGACGTAAAGCGCGCCAGCCACTTCAACTCCATGCGCCACATCTTGTTTGAAAGGCGGTGGATCACCATGGCGTGAAAGCCGGGATAGGTGGTGATGACTTCAAACGTCGAGCGCGCCGCGGGGTCGCGGTCGAACACGACGGCAATGTCTTCCTTGAGTTGGCTGAGCAGGTTCATGCGTCTGAGGATGCTATTTCCGAGTAATTTAGTCAACTATTCCGGATCGCAGTTCCGCGGCTGGGCTGCGAGCCGCTTGGCTGTTTGAGCTGCAGTCAAAATCCCGCGCAGGATATTGACTTCCTCCTGCGCCAGGCGGGTGCGCGCAAACAGCCAGCGCAATTTCAGCATCAGTTTGCCAGGCGATCCCTTGTTAAGGAATTCAAGATCGATGAGTGTTGTTTCCAGGTGATCGTAAAACCGCTCAACGTCATCCAGTTTGGCCGCATCGAATTCTGGGGGCGGCCAGGACGGATGTTGCAGCCAGTTCTGGCGAATTTCATAGCTGAGAACCTGCACGGCCGCCGCCAGATTCAGCGAACTGTATTCCGGATTGGCGGCAATCGTCACCAGCCCCTGGCACAAGCTCAACTCTTCATTCGACAAGCCGCTGGTTTCATTGCCGAACACCAGCGCTACCGGCCCGGCTTGCGCTTCGGTCAGCAACCGAACCGCCGACTCGGGCGGGGTCAGCACCTCGGTCACGATATCGCGTCGGCGCGCCGACACGCCGAGTGCCAGCGTGGTACCCACCAGGGCCTCTTCCAGCGTGGCGCAAACATGCGCCTGCGCGAGCAGGTCGCCGGCGCTCGCCGCCATCGCATCGGCCTGGCTATTCGGGAAAAGATAAGGCTGGACGAGATAAAGCCGGGACAGCCCCATCGTCTTCATCGCCCGCGCCGCAGCGCCGATATTGCCGGGATGGCTGGTGCGCGCCAGCACAATTCGAATATTGCCGAGAAGTTTCGGGTCAGCTTGTGTCATACATCAAGTAAAATGGTGGATCGTTCTTTGAATCTATAGCCAGACATCATGCATCCCATGCTCAATACGGCGGTGAAAGCCGCTCGCAAAGCCGGGGCGATCATCAATCGCGCCTCGCTCGACCTCGACCAGCTCACCGTACGGAGCAAGCAGGACCGCGATTATGTCAGCGAGGTCGACCAGATGGCTGAACGTGCCATCATCGAAACCCTGCTCGACGCCTATCCGAACCACGGGATTCTAGCAGAGGAGTCTGGCACCGCCGACGCCAAGAATGGCGAGGACTACCAGTGGATCATCGATCCGCTCGACGGCACCACCAACTTCCTGCACGGTCTGCAGCAATATTCAGTTTCCATCGCACTCAAGCACAAGGGCCAGATCACCCAGGCCGTGGTGTTCGACCCCGCGCGCAACGAGCTTTTCACCGCCAGCCGTGGACGCGGCGCCCTGCTCAACGACCGCCGCATTCGCGCCAGCAAGCGCAGCAAACTGGCCGAATGCCTGATCGGCACGGGCTTCCCCTACACTGATTTCAGCCATGCCGAGGCCTATATCAACATGTTCCGCGACATGATGCGCGCCACCTCGGGCCTGCGTCGCCCCGGCTCGGCTGCGCTCGACCTGGCCTACGTCGCCTGCGGCCGCTACGACGGCTTCTGGGAAATGAATCTGAAACCGTGGGATCTCGCTGCCGGCAGCCTGATCGCGCAGGAATCCGGTGCGCTGGTCGGCAATTTCATGGGCGACGAAGGCTTCCTCGAATCCGGCAACATCGTCGCTGCCACCCCCAGGGTCTTCGCACAAATGCTGCAGGTCATCGCGCCGCATCTGCCGCCCGAACTGAAAGTCTAAACAACCTGCCAGACCGTCCATGTCCATCGCCAAGGCGCCCACAGCCCACACGCCGATGATGGCCCAATACCTGGGCATCAAGGCGCAGCATCCCGACATGCTGCTGTTCTACCGCATGGGCGATTTTTACGAGCTGTTTTACGACGACGCCGAAAAGGCATCGCGGCTGCTCAATATCACGCTCACCACCCGCGGTTCGTCGGCTGGCGAACCGATCAAGATGGCCGGCGTGCCGTATCACAGCGCCGAACAGTATCTGGCGCGGCTGCTGAAGCTGGGCGAGTCGGTGGCCATCGCCGAACAGGTGGGCGATCCGGCCACCAGCAAAGGTCCGGTTGACCGGCAAGTGATGCGCATCATCACGCCAGGCACGCTGACCGACTCGGGCCTGCTCGACGAAACGCAGGACACGCTGATTCTGGCGATTGCCCCAGGTGCCGAAGCCATCGGCGTCGCCTGGCTCAATCTGGCCGCCGGACGCTTTCAGGTGGCCCAAGTCGAACCGGCTGCCCTGCCCGCATTACTCGCACGTGTGCGCCCGGCTGAAATTCTCGCGCCGGATGACTTCAAGCTGTCGGGGGCGGCCTGCGCGGTTCGCCGGCTGGCACCCTGGCAGTTCGATGCAGACGGTGCGAAAAACCGGCTGGCACAGCAATTTGGCAGCCGTGATTTGTCAGGTTTTGGCGTAGCCGGCCTGCCCCAGGCCATTGCCGCCGCAGGCGCCCTGCTCGACTACATCCAGACCACGCAACGCACTGCGCTGCCGCATATCCAGTCCATTCAGGCCGAGCACGACAGCGATTTCGTGCAGCTCGACGCCGCCACCCGGCGCAATCTGGAGCTCACCGAAACCCTGCGCGGCGAAGCCGCACCGACCTTGTTGTCGGTGCTCGATACCACCGCCACTGGCATGGGAACACGGCTGCTGCGCCACTGGCTGCACCATCCGCTACGTGATCGCGTGGTGCTCACCAAACGACGCGACGCGATCGGCGTGTTGGCCGAGGCACCCGATACCACGCGCACCCTCGCCCAGCTGCTCAAGAGTTGCGCCGACGTCGAACGCATCAGCGGACGCATCGCGCTCAAGAGCGCGCGTCCACGCGACCTCTCCGGCCTGCGCGATACCCTGGCGCAACTGCCCGATCTGGCCGCCGCGCTGCCCGATGATCACGCCCGCTTGTCTGAACTATGCGCAGCGCTCGCCGCCCGCCCCGATCTGCATGAGCGATTGGCCCTTGCCATTCAGCCCGAACCCGCCAGTGTGCTGCGCGAAGGCGGCGTGATTGCCGATGGCTACGACGCCGACCTCGACGAACTGCGCGCGCTGACCCGCGACGCGGGCACTTTCCTGCTCGAACTGGAAACGCGCGAACGTACCCGCTCGGGCATCAATACCCTGAAAGTTGAATACAACAAGGTGCATGGCTTTTATATTGAAGTCAGCCGTGCGCAAGCGGAGAAAGTCCCCGACGATTACCGCCGCCGCCAGACGCTGAAAAATGCCGAGCGTTACATCACGCCTGAACTGAAAGCTTTCGAAGACAAGGCGCTGTCGGCGCAGGATCGTGCGCTGGCACGCGAGAAAGCATTGTTCGAGGCGCTGCTGGAAACGCTGACGCCGCATGTGCCGGCAATGCTGAAACTGGCAGCGGCGCTAGCCGAAACCGACGTGCTGGCAAGCCAGGCCGAACGCGCGCGCACGCTTAAACTGAATGCCGCCGACTTCAACGACGAACCCGGCATTGTGATCCGCGGCGGACGTCACCCGGTGGTCGAGGCGCAGGTTGCGCATTTCATTTCGAACGACGTCACGCTCAACCGCAGCCGCCAGATGCTGCTGATTACCGGCCCCAACATGGGCGGCAAATCGACCTACATGCGGCAGGTTGCGCTGATCACCCTGATGGCGTGCTGTGGACTGTGGGTGCCCGCCCGCTCGGCGAAAATCGGCGAAATCGATCAGATCTTCACCCGTATTGGCGCCTCGGACGATCTGGCCGGCGGTCGTTCGACCTTCATGGTCGAGATGACTGAAACCGCGCACATCCTGCATAACGCCAGCGCGAACAGCCTGGTCCTGCTCGACGAAATTGGCCGCGGCACCTCCACCTTCGACGGCCTCGCCCTGGCCTGGGCGGTGGCGCGGCATCTGGTCAGCGCCACCCGCGCGTTTACCCTGTTTGCCACGCATTATTTCGAATTGACCCAGCTTGCCAACGAATACAAACAGCTCGCCAACGTCCACCTCGACGCCAAGGAACACGGCGCCGACCTGGTGTTTTTACATGCGGTGGAGGAAGGCCCGGCCTCACAGAGCTACGGTATCCAGGTCGCACGTCTGGCGGGCGTGCCCAGCCCGGTCATCCTCGCCGCGCGCCGTCATCTGCGCCAGCTGGAAAATGCGCAACTGCATCCCGGCCCACAAGGCGACCTGTTCGTCGCCCACATCCCCAAGGATGCCCCGCCACCCCATCCCGCGCTCGACCAGCTGCGCGAGCTCGACCCCGATACCCTCACCCCCAAGGCGGCGCTCGACATGCTCTACGCCCTGAAGGCGCTGACCCATTCGGCGCCATGAAAACCCTGCGTCTCGACAGCAACGAACTCGGGCTCGATTTCAACACGGCATTGAAACTGGCCACGGTCATCGCGCAGCAACAACTCGGCGACGACTCCATGCTGTTGAGTTGGTATGACCGCGAACGCGATCTGGAATCGCCTGCTGGCGTAAGTGAATGCCATGTGGGCTGCGCCACCAAGGGATCGTGGGACTATGCGCTCAATCGCGGGGCGCGGCTGGCGGTTGAGTTTGATGCCGGCCGCTTTTTCTTCTGCTTTCTTTAGACCTCTGCCGCCACAACCCGAATGGTCTGCCCAAGACACCGCACCGTCTGACCCGCCCGGATTTTCGCCGTCTTGCGGCTTTCGGACTGTCCGTCGACAGTGACTTCTCCGTTGGCGATCATGAGCTTGCCTTGCCCGCCGCTGTCGGCGATGCCGGCGAGCTTGAGCAGGTCGCAGAGCGCGACGTGTTCTCCGCGCAGCTTTAATTCCATGGCGTCCATGCCGACTATGCCCCGCGCCGCCGCCACAGATAACGGTAAACAAATCCCGGATAGGCAAACACCACGAACAGCGAAGCGTTGACCGCGTAGAACTCCCAGTTCTGCCCGTGGATGTCGCCGAGCTTGCTTTCCAGCAGCAACGCAATGCCGCCGACCACAAAATACATGACCGTCAGTTCCAGCAGCCGCCAGGCGACATTCTTGCTGCCGGACCCGGGTTTGACGATGAAAAAAATACGCTCGACCAGGAACGGCAGGTTGGCGGCGATGAACGCCAGAATCAGCAACAGGGTGGTGGAGAAATTCACAGTGGTTCCGAAAAAGCTAGGTGACGCCGGAGCAGACCTGCTCCGGCGCGAATTGGTTCAACACGGCTTGGTTCAATAACACCAAGTTCAGAAAGAGGCACCAATGGCGTGCATGCACACGGCCATCAGCGGCTGCGGCACAATGCCGAGCGCCAGGATGGCCAGCCCGTTGGCCGACATGATAATACGGGCATCGGGACTGTTGGCGATCGGCGTGGTGTCGTGCGGGGTATCGAAATACATCAGCTTGACGATGCGCAGGTAGTAGAACGCGCCCACCAGCGAGAACAGCACGGCGGTGACAGCCAGCCAGACATAACCAATTTCAACGACGGATTGCAGCACCGCAAGTTTGGCGTAGAAGCCAACGGTCGGCGGCACGCCGGCCATCGAGAACATCAGCAGCAGCATCAGGAAAGCCAGCCACGGGCTGCGCCGGTTCAGACCCTTGAAATCGTCCAGCTGGTCGGCCTCGAATCCGGCACGCGACAGCAGCAGGATCATGCCGAAACTGCCCAGGCTCATCAGCGCGTACACCAGCACGTAGAACATCGCGCTGCCGTAGCCGTTTTGCGAGCCGGCCAGAATGCCCAGCAGCATGAAGCCCATGTGCGAGATGGTGGAATACGCGAGCATGCGCTTCAGATTGGATTGTGCGATGGCTGCGATATTGCCGACGGCCATCGACAGCACGGCGAGTATCACCAGCATGTCGCGCCATTCAACCACCTGCGATTCCAGGCCCTGCCCGAGGATGCGCACGACGAATGCAAACGCGGCGATCTTGGGCGCGCTGCCGATGAACAGCGTCATCGCGGTGGGTGCGCCGTGATAGACGTCGGGCACCCACATATGGAACGGTACCGCGCCCAGTTTGAACGCCAGCCCGGCAACGATGAAGACGACGCCGAAGACCAGCGGAATGCGCAAGTCGGTGCCATCCTGCAGGGCAATGGCCATGTCGGCCAGCGCGAGCGAACCGGTGACGCCGTAGACCATCGACATGCCGTAGAGCAGCATGCCGGAGGCCAGCGCGCCCAGCACGAAATACTTCATCGCCGCCTCGGTGGCGACGCTGGAATCGCGCTGCAACGCAACCATGGCATACAGGGACAAGGACAACAGTTCGAGGCCGAGATACAGCGTGAGGAAATGGCTGGCCGACACCATCACCATCATGCCCAGCAGCGCAAACAACGCCAGCACGAAGAATTCGCCTTTGTAGAGCCCACGTTCGCGCAGGTAGTCGCGCGAATAGACCAGCACCACCGCGACGGTCAGATAGAGAAACAGCTTCAGCACGTCCGACAGCGGATCGTCGATAAAGAGACCGCCCAGCGTCAGCACCGGCATGCTGGATAAATCGCGCGTGGTCAGGAATGCCGCGCCGGCCAGCGTCAGCAGCGACAGCACATAGGCCAGATAGCGTTTGCTGTCGTCGACTGCGGCATCGATCAACAGGATCAGCGAGACCATGACCAGCACGAAAATCTCTGGCAATGCGGGGGCGAATTGGGCGAGTTGCATTGAAGGGGTGCTCATGGGCGGTCGCTCACGGTAATTTGCTTTGGGCGACGTGCGCCAACAGGTCGACCACGGACACATGCATCACGTCGGTGAACGGCTTGGGATATAGGCCCATGGCCAGCACGCAGACGGCGAGCACGCCGAGCAGCAGAATTTCGCGCGGATTGACGTCGCTCATCTCCTCGATCTTCGGATTGGTGATCGCGCCGAACACGACGCGCTTGTACATCCACAGCGTATAGGCCGCGCCGAAGATCAGCGTGGTGGCAGCGACGAAGGCGAACCAGAAATTGACCTGGGTGGCGGCCATGATCACCATGAACTCGCCGACGAAACCGCTGGTGGCAGGCAGGCCGGCATTGGCCATCGCAAACAGCATGAAGAAGGCGGCGAACACCGGCATTTTGTTGACCAGGCCGCCGTAGTCCTTGATCTGGCGCGAATGCAGGCGGTCGTACATGACGCCGATGCAGAGGAACAGCGCGGCGGAGACAAAGCCGTGCGAAATCATCTGCACCAGGCCGCCTTCGACGCCGAGCGGGTTGAATATGAAGAAACCAAGCGTGACAAAACCCATGTGCGCAATCGACGAATAGGCGATGAGCTTTTTCATGTCGGACTGCACCAGCGCGACCAGGCCGATGTAGGCGACGGCGATCAGCGACAGCATGATGACGAACCAGGCGAACTCATGGCTGGCATCCGGCAGGATCGGCAGGATGAAGCGCAGGAA
>JADMKH010000295.1:1043-9395 GCA_018780025.1 Thiobacillus sp. | reverse complement strand
AGCGGCCATCGCCCAGCAAGCGGCTTTGCTGGTCGGGGTGCCAGGTTTCATTGGCGACCCAGCGGGCGCGGCGGGCAGTGAAGCGCAAAACGGCGGTGGCGGTGGGTTTGCCGGCGAAGATGCCATAGGCGCTGCCGAGTTCCTTGTCGAGGGTGGTATCCGGGATGGCTTTGGCGGGTTTGTTCAGGGCGTCGGCGTGGCGGATGGATTCGACGGCAAAGATGCGCAGGGCTTTTTTGTGGTGGCACCAGGCGTCGAGGTACCAGTTGTCGCGGTAGTGGGCGAGGCGCTGGGGGGAGACGGTGCGTTGGCTGGTTTGGTCGCGGTCGCGGTTGTAATAGTCGATGACGAGGCGTTTGCGTTTCAGGACGGCGCCGGCGACGGTTTGAAAGTGGCGCAGGTCTTTGGCGCGCGAGGCCATGGCGAGGATGCGGATGCGTGCGGGGGCCTCGCCCGCGCCGAGGTGTGCGGCGCCAAGCAGTTGGTGCAGGCGGTTTTGCAACGGGCGCAGATGGTCGTCGAGCAGGCCGGGCTGAAGGTTTCGCAATAACTGGTTGAGGGTGACGAGGGCGAACAGTTCTTCGGCGGTGAACCACAGACCGGGCAGGTGATGGTGGCCGTCGGCGGTGTCGTAACGATAGCCGCCGCGTTCCGGCTCATGGATCAGCGGGGCGCCGAGGCGGTTGCGCAGGTCGGCGATCAGGCGGGTGAGGGTGGAACGCGAAAAGCCGTGTTCGCTGGTGAGTGCGGCACGGGAAAGGCCGGTGCGCCGCCCGTCCAGCAGGCGGTGAAGGCGATAGAGGTCGTCGAGTTTGCTCAAAAGTTCTGGGTAACGTGTTGATCTTTTCTCCGCGTATCCGGTGCTGCTGGTGTTTGTTGTGTGGCGTCAGTGTCGTGCAATGCGGCGTGTGCGGCAAGCGCAACGTTTAGAGGTAATCGTCTTTCCGATGATGGCGAACAGTAAGAATCGTGACGGTGGTCTGGTCTTCGATTTGAGTCGTGATCGTCGTTCGGTCCGTACTCAAGCTGGCATGGCCCAAGTTTTGTGCCAGATTTAAACCTGCAATGAATGGAATGGATAGTGCCTCATGCCTCATGTTGCCAAACCCGTCACAACCCGCATTTGTTTCATCCGCCACGGTGAAACCGACTGGAATGTGGCGCGGCGCATACAGGGCCACAGCGACATACCGCTGAACAAAACCGGGCGGGCGCAGGCGCTGGCGATGGCATTCAACGCGGCGCATCATCGTTTTCATGCGATCTACAGCAGCGATCTGTTGCGGGCAACGGAGACGGCGCAGGTGCTGGCGCAGCGCGAGGATCAGGCGGTGAAGTTGTTCCCGCAATTGCGTGAGCGGCATTACGGCGTGTTTCAGGGCATTACGGCTGCCGAGGGCGCTGAGCTGTATCCGGAGGCCTATGCGCATTATGTGGCGCGCGATCTTGAGTACGATTTCGTGAGTGGCGAGTCGCTGCGCGGGTTGGCTGACCGGGTGTGGGAGGGGGTCGACTGGCTGTTGCGGCATCACAGCGGGCAGACGCTTGCGGTGGTCAGCCACAGCGGGGTGCTCGACGTGATCTACCGTCGCGCCACCGGGCAGCCATTGCATGCGGCGCGCGATTTCGCCATTCCCAACTGCGCGCTCAACTGGTTTCATTTCGATGGCCGGGGCTGGCATCTGGATGCGTGGGCGGATCGCCATTACCTGCGCGACGTGCTGACGGAATCTCCGGAATGAGCGAGCCCGCGTATCGGGTGGTGTTCTTTCGCCATGGCCACAGCGAATGGAATCTGAGCGATCGCTTCACCGGCTGGACCGATATTCCGCTGACCGATGTGGGCCTTGCCGAAGCGGCCGTAGCGGGGCGGCAGCTGGCCCAGTCAGGCTATGTCTTCGACGAGGTGCATGGCTCGGTGTTGCTGCGCACCCGCCAGACGACCGCGGTGCTGCTGGACGCGATGGGCACGCCCGAAGTGCCATTGTTAACCAGTTGGCGTTTGAACGAACGGCATTACGGTTCACTGCAGGGCATGAACAAACACGAGATTTTTTCGACCTGGGGCGAGGCGGCCTCGTGTCGCTGGTGGCGCGGTTATTTTGAGCCACCGCCCCCACTCGATTTCAACGACCCGCGCCATCCGCGTTTCGATCCGCTGTATGCGGCGCTCGATCCTGCGGGTCTGCCCGCCAGCGAAAGCCTGCGCGACTGTCAACAGCGCACGCTGCCATACTGGAATGAGGTGCTGGCGCCGCGTATACGGGCGGGCCGTCGCCTGCTGGTGGTGAGCCACGGCAACACGCTGCGCGGACTGGTGATGTATCTGGATGGTCTTTCCCCCGAAGCGGTGGAGAACGTGGAAATTCCATCCGGCGTGCCGTTGGTTTATCGCTTCGATGCGGATCTGCGTGTGATCGATCATGCGTGGCTGAGCGTGCCAGACGCTCGGGTGAACGATCCGGCTAGCCTGACAGGTCCTGCGCCAAACCGGCGTGCATGATTTGTCCGGCGTGGACCTGTAATCCCGCCTTCAACTCGGCGGCCGTATCGGCTGCGGCCAAACCTTGTTCTGCCAGCGCCAGGATGTAGGGCAGGCTTGCATGGGTGAGCGCATCGGTGGCGGAACGCGCCACCGCGCCGGGCATATTGGTGACGCAATAATGGACAATGTCATCGACGATAAAAAACGGATCGCTATGGGTGGTGGGGCGCGAGGTTTCCGCGACGCCACCCTGGTCGATGGCCACATCCACCAGCACTGAACCCGGGCGCATTTTTTTCAGCAAAGCGTGGCTGATCAGGCGCGGTGTGTGGCGGCCTGGAATCTGCGCGGCGCCGATCACAATATCGGCTTGCGCAAGGCTGTCGGCAATCGCATCGGGCGACGAGAAGCGGGTTTCCACCCGCGCGCCGAACTGCGTTTCGGCCTGGATGAGTTTGTCGACCAGACGGTCGATCAAGGTCACGCGCGCGCCCAGTCCGACTGCAACCCGCGTCGCCCCCATGCCCACCACGCCGGCCCCGATGATGACCGCATGCGCGGGGGGCACACCGGGCAGGCCGCCGATCAGCTTGCCGTTGCCGCCATGCGTCTTGTGCAATCCCAGTGCGCCCATCTGCGGCGCCAGCCGTCCGGCGATGTTGGACATCGGCAGCAACAGCGGCAGCGCGCCACTTGCTGTGCTGACTGTTTCATAGGCAATTGCGGTCACGCCACGATCCATCAGTTCGCGCGCAAGGTCGGGTGCGGCAGCCAGATGCAGATAGCAGAACAGTAACTGTCCATTGCGCAAGGCAGCCACCTCGGAGCGTTGCGGCTCTTTCACCTTGACCACCAGCTCGGCCGCGTAGGCTTCGGTTGCGGTTGCCACGATGGTGGCGCCTGCCGATTGATAGGCCTCGTCGCTCAACCCGACCGCAGCACCTGCCTGGGTTTCGATGCTGACGCGATGGCCCGCCTGAATCAGTTCACGCGCGCCTTCGGGCGTGAGCGCCACCCGGTATTCGTGGTCCTTGATTTCCTTGGGGATGCCGATGTGCATGGTTAACCTCTTGGAGATGTATGAAGAACACCCTAACCCGAGTGGCTGGATGCGTGTAAAGGTTTACGTGGCGGGGGTGTTGATTGCGAGCCGCTGCACGCACTCATTCACCAGCTTGGGGCCGCGATAAATCAGTCCGGAATAAAGTTGAACCAGCGAGGCACCGGCCGCGATTTTTTCCGCTGCGTCATCACCTGAAAAAATCCCGCCCACGCCAATGATCGGCACTTCGTTCTTCAGGTGGCGTGACAGGGAAGCGATCACGCGGGCGGATGCCGCTCGCACCGGCGCGCCGGACAGTCCGCCCGTTTCATCGGCATTCGGCAGGCCGGCGACGGCATCGCGCGCGATCGTGGTGTTGGTGGCGATCACCGCATCGATGCGGTGCATCATCAGCAGCGCGGCAATTGCAGCGATCTGCGCGTCGTCGAGATCGGGGGCGATTTTCAGCGCGATCGGCACATATTTTCCGTGTTGCTGCGCGAGTTCGGATTGCCGCAGCTTGATTGCCGACAGCAAGGCGTCGAGCGCCTCGTCCTTTTGCAGTTCGCGCAGGTTCTGCGTGTTGGGCGAGGAGATGTTCGCCGTGACATAACTGGCGTGCGCATAGACGCTGTCGAGGCAGGCGAGGTAATCGTCTACCGCGTGTTCGTTGGGGGTGTCCTTGTTCTTGCCGATGTTGATGCCGAGCACGCCCGTGAAACCGCTCGCCTCGACATTGCGCACCAGGTTGTCGACGCCCCGGTTATTGAAGCCCATGCGGTTGATGATGGCGTCGGCCGCAGGCAGGCGGAACAGGCGCGGCTTTGGGTTGCCTGGCTGAGGGCGCGGCGTCACGGTGCCGATTTCGATGAAGCCGAAGCCCAGCGCCGCCAGCGCCTTGATGTGCGCGCCGTCCTTGTCGAGGCCGGCGGCCAGTCCCACTGCGTTGGGAAAATCGATGCCCATGACGCGCACCGGCTTGCCCGGCGCGCGCGGCAACAGTTTGAGCAGGCCGAGCGCATGCGCAACGTCGAGACTGGACAGGGTCAGGCCGTGCGCGTCCTCAGGATCGAGCGAGAACAGGGCGGAACGAATCAGCGGATAGAGCATGGTCAGGGCGTGGGTGGGGTGGGAATGGAATGGCGCGTGGCCGACTCGATCGAGCCGGCAGCCGGGTCGTTGAAAATTGATTGATCGAGCGCGTGCTCACTCTTGGCGACGATGCAGCTGACCGCGCAGTCGCCGGTGACGTTGACCGTGGTGCGCATCATGTCGAGCAGGCGGTCGACGCCGATGATGAGCGCGATGCCCTCGACCGGCAGGCCAACCTGGCCGAGCACCATGGTCAGCGTCACCAGGCCGACCCCCGGCACCGCAGCGGTGCCGACCGAAGCGAGGGTGGCGGTCAGTACCACCAGCAGGTAATCGGTCATCGAAAGATCGATACCGTAGACGTTGGCGATGAACACCGTGGCCACGCCTTGCATCATCGCGGTGCCGTCCATGTTGATGGTGGCGCCCAGCGGCACGCTGAACGCGGCGATGCTGTTGTTCACGCCCATCTTGTGTTCCACCGTGTGCAGGGTGACCGGGATGGTGGCGCCGGAACTGGCGGTGGAAAACGCGAACGCCGCCGGGTCGCGCATTTTCTTCAGGAAAGTGAGCGGGTTGAGCGAGCCCAGCAGGCGCAGCAACAGCGGGTAGGTGCCGAATAGCTGGATCATCAGCGCGGCGGTCAGCGTCAGGAAATAAGCGGCCAGCGGCAGCAAGAGGTCGAGCCCCTGGGTGGCGAAGGTGCGGGCGATCAGTGCGAACACGCCATAGGGCGCAAGCCGCATGATCCACTCGACCATGTGCATGATCACCGCATCGAGGTCGGTGAACAGATTCAGCACATGCTTGCCGCGCGCGCCGGACATCGTCACGGCCATGCCGAACAGCAGCGCGAACACAATTATCTGCAGCATGTTGCCTTCGGCCATTGCGGCCACCGGGTTGGTCGGCATCATGTTGATCAGCACCTGGGTCAGCGGCGGCGCTTCCTTGCCGGAAAAGCTGGCGGTGGTTGCGCCGGCGTCGAAGCCCTGGCCGGGGCCGACCATGCCCGCCAGCGATAACGCAATCGTGACCGCAATCGCGGTGGTGGCCAGGTACAGCGACAACGCCTTGATGCCGATGCGTCCCAGCGCCTTCAGGTCCGACAAGGCGGTGACACCCACCACCAGCGACACGAACACCAGCGGCACCACCATCATCTTCAGCGCCGCCACGAACACCGATCCGACCACCTGCAGCACGCCGTCTATCACAAACAGCTGGACCCAGGATGCCGCGCCCAACTGGTTCAGAATGACGCCGAGCACGATGCCGGCAAGCATCGCGATCACGATCCGGCGGGTCAGGTGGTGGGCTTCAGGCTTGGCCATGCGGGCAGAGTCCGGGAGTCGGCATGCCCGGAGTTTAACAGGCCGAAGGCGCAACACTGACGCGCAGCGGGGCGCGATGTTATCCTGAACCAACATGCTGTTTTGCGTGTCTGTCAGCTTCAATATCCTTTACCTTTTTCAACTCACCGACAAATCCATGATTACCCTGTCTTTACCGCAGCGACTCGTATTGCTTTCCAGTTTGTTAATGGCGACAGTCGCCTGGGGTGCCGCCGTGCCGCCACCGCCCGAACTGGCCGCCAAATCGTATGTGTTGATGGATGCCGCCAGCGGCACTGTTCTGGTCAACCACCAGGGCGACCTGCGCCTGCCTCCCGCCAGCCTGACCAAGCTGATGACCGCCTACATCGCCACGCTGGAAATCAAGCGCGGCCGGCTCAAGGAGAACGATCAGGTCACCATCAGTGAAAAAGCCTGGCGCATGGGCGGCTCGAAGATGTTTGTCGGGGTGGGTAACCAGGTCTCGGTCAACGACCTGTTCCACGGCATCATCATTCAGTCGGGCAACGACGCCAGTGTGGCACTGGCTGAACGTATCGCGGGCGAAGAAGACACCTTCGCCTCGCTGATGAATAGCGAGGCGAAGCGTCTGGGCATGGTCAACAGCCATTTCAAAAACGCAACCGGCTGGCCTGCCGAGGGACACTATTCAACGGCACGCGACATGGCGACCCTGGCGCGCGCGATCATTTATGAAGACCCTGCGCACTATGCGATTTATGCGCAGAAAGAATTTTTGTGGAACGGCATCAAGCAGCCCAACCGCAACCTGCTGCTGTGGCGCGACGACGGCGTCGACGGCCTGAAAACCGGCCACACCGATGAAGCGGGCTATTGCCTGGTGGCGTCTTCCCAGCGGGATGGCCAGCGCCTGATTGCCGCCGTATTCGGCACGGAAAGCGAAGCCGCACGTGCGGCTGAAACCGCCAAACTGCTGGGCTATGGTTTCAACTTCTTCGAAAGCAAGACCTTCCATAAAAAAGGCACCGTACTGGCCAGCGCGCAGGTCTGGAAAGGGGCGGCCCGCACGGTCAAAGCCGGGCTGGCAAGCGATCTTGCAACCAGCATGCCGCGCGGTGAAGTCGCCACACTGAGTACGATGCTCTTGTTGAATCCAAAATTGATTGCACCGGTGAAGCCCGGCGATGTGGTGGGGAAAATTGAAATCCGCCAGGGCGACAAAGTGCTGAAGCAGACCGATGTGGTGGCGCTGGAGGCGGTTGAAGAAGGCGGTTTTTTCCGTCGCTCGTGGGACAGCATTGTGTTGTTCTTCAAGGGGCTGTTCAGCTGACGGGCTCTGGATAGGGACATTGAAGGCGGCACCCGGAAGCGGGGCCGCCTTTTGTTTGGCTGGACAGAACGGCCAAACCCTCCCGATGCGTCACTGCGGCGGGCTGGAGCCTGACCCCGGTCAGGGTGCGCGATCAAGCTTCATGGGCTGTCTGGGCGCATGCGTCGAGCGTCTTTTTACAGCTAACTCCATGTTTATATGGAGAAACAGCATCTTGCCCCCCCGCCTGCTATCCGCCTGATCCCGGCTGAATCAGCGGCTTCGCCCGAAAGACGGTAAATTTAAGTATTGCCAGCAAGCCATGTATTCACAATAATCCGCAATGGACTTGTCCACATTGACCTATGGAGATTCAAAATATGAACAGAAAAGAACTCATCGACGCACTGGCTGCCCAGACCGATTCCACCAAGGCAGATGCCGAGCGTTCAGTCGCAGCTTTGATCGACATCATCTCGGGCACCCTCAAAAAAGGTGACTCCCTCACGCTGGTTGGTTTTGGCACGTTTGAAGTGCGCAAGCGCGCCGCTCGCACCGGTCGCAACCCCAAGACCGGCGAAGAGTTGAAAATCAAGGCTGCCAAGGTTCCGGCATTCAAGGCGGGCGCAACGCTGAAGGCAGTGGTAAACGGCGTCAAGAAGTAAGCTTGTATCGATCTTTCCGTCTTGGCGGAAAGACCAGATGGATCGCTGCCTGTTCATGGCAGTGACCATCGAACTCCTTCAATAGCGCCTGGCTATTGAAGAATGCGAATTCATCCTGTCCGTTATCGCGGGCACCCCTCGTACTGCCTCTCCAGCAACACCTGCCTTTACGTTAGCCTTCCCTGAAGGGGCGAGGCCAGTTGCGCCGCGATTTTGAAACGCGAGGTGGATGCTCATCGGCCGCAACGAATCGTTAACCCAGGGATGTTAAGATGTTCATATCGCCCCGTGACCCACCAGAAAGCAGGTGAGGCGGCTTTCCTTTTCCCTCCGCGTCACCTTTACTCAGGTAAAGGAATCTCAGTAAGGCTCTTTCACCGTTATCTGTTGGCCGCATGGATGCCGTAGGTCGGGAACACCTTCCCGACACAGCGGGCGGGGAT
>JADMKH010000295.1:0-1033 GCA_018780025.1 Thiobacillus sp. | reverse complement strand
GTTTTCCAAGGAACAACACATAACGGTGAAAGAGCCCTCAGCAATGAAAGAAATCCTGCCCGGCGTTTTCCATTGGAAGACTTACCACGAAGGCATCCAGGCCTACGTCCACTCCTACTACATGAATGCCACTGATCCGCCGGTGGTGATCGACCCGCGTATACCGGCCAGGGAATCGAGTGGTTCGCAGCGCATGGCGCGCCGCAGCATGTCTATTTGACCAACCGTCACCATTACCGCCATAGCGACCACTTTGCTGCCCGTTATGGCGCGCTGGTCTGGTGCCACAAGAATGGGCTGCACGAATTCACCCGCGGCGAAAAGGTCAGGGGCTTCAGCCACGGCAGGCAGTTGCCCGGCGGTGTCATGGCCCTCAAAATCGCCACCCTGTGCCCTGAGGAAACCGCGCTCTATCTACCGCTGCACGGCGGCATCCTGAGCCTCGGCGACGCTATCGTGCGCGAGTGGGGCAAGCTCGGATTCGTGCCGGATGCCTACATGGGCAACGACCCGGAAGGCGTCAAACACGGCCTGCGCAGGATATTGCTCAAGCACCTGCGCGAGTGTGAATTCGACCATCTGTTGTTCGCCCACGGCGCCCCCTGGATCGGGGGCGCCAAGGCGGGTCTCGAAAAATTTCTGGCGCGGCTGGAGTGTCAGGGCGGCTAGGCAGCCTGCTTTACCGGCCAACCCCAGGTGCACGCGTTACACCGAAAATCCCTGGCTTGTGCCATCAGCTGGCTCAATCAGCAAAAGTCCGTGCCAACCCCGCGAATGGCAGACTGCTGGTCTACACCAGCGCGCTTAACCGCTGCGGGTAACCCTGTAGGGGCTATGTTTTTGGTTCAGATCGCTGTTCGGAATCAACAGAAACAAAAAGGCCGCAAATGCGGCCTTTTTGTGGGGAAATGCGAAGAATTACTTCTTCGCCGTCCGTCGCAGGCGATTCAGCAACCGCCGCGCCAGCTCGCCGAACAGTTCGGTCTGCGTCGGGTGCGGGAAGATGGCCTTGGCCACCTGGGTTAGCGTCATC
>JADMKH010000216.1:1015-9404 GCA_018780025.1 Thiobacillus sp. | reverse complement strand
GCAAAGTATTGCCGACCTACACATGCAATCCTGTTTAATGCGTGCCAGATCAATAACTAGAAAGCGGCGGGTTCCCCCGTCGCTTTTTTTGCCTATTGTTGACGTGCGTTGCTGTTGCGGCCTATTCCATCAGATGGAGACCCGGTACAAAGCTGCGGGCGTTTAATGGCCTTCCATGGCTCTCGAATATTGCCCATCCCGGGCCAGGCCATTCAGATGGCAACGGGTCAGCAGCGCTTTCTGCGCGGCAGCGGCGTTGCTTTCCTGGCCCTGCCAGGCATCCAGCACCGGCGCCTGCAACGCCCGCCCATACGAGAAGCTGAACTGCCATGGCTGCGGGCCCATGGCGTTCATGGCGTTCATGGCGTTCAGATGATCGGTCGCATCCTCGGCGCTCTGTCCGCCGGAGAGGAACACGATCCCCGGAACCGCCGCCGGCACGTAGCGCCTGAGGCAACGAAGCGTGGCTTCGGCGACGGCCTGCACGCCGGCCTGGCGCGGACACTGCTTGCCGGAAATTACCATGTTCGGCTTCAACAACATCCCCTCGAACAGCACGTGATGGGCATCCAGTTCGGCAAAAACCGCTTCCAGCGCCTGTGCCGTCACCGCTTCGCAGCGTTCGATATCGTGGGCACCATCCATCAATACTTCCGGCTCCACAATCGGCACCAGGCCGACTTCCTGACACAGCGCAGCGTAACGCGCCAGCGCATGGGCATTGGCGCGGATGCCGAAAGCGGACGGGATGTCGGTTGCGTTGATATCGATTACGGCGCGCCATTTGGCAAATTGCGCTCCCAGTTGCCGGTACGCCTCCAGGCGTTCACGCAACCCGTCGAGGCCTTCGGTGACCTTGTCGCCAGCGCACAGGGCCAGCGCCTTGGCGCCTTTATCCACCTTGATGCCCGGAATGATTCCCCGGCTGGACAGGAGCGTGGGAAAGGGGATGCCCTCCTGGGTGCTTTGACGCAGGGTTTCGTCAAACAATATGACGCCGCCTATATAGCGTTCAATTCCCTCGGCGGTGAAAAGGATCTCGCGGTATCGCCGGCGGCTTTCTTCGGTAGATTCCGTTTGGATGGAGTCGAACCGCTTCTTGATGGTGGGGTTGCTTTCGTCTGCGGCCAGCACGCCTTTTTGCCGGGCTACGATGGCGTTGGCCACAGACAAGAGTTCTGCGATATTCATGGTTTGAGTCCTCAGAAATAAATGAACGTGTTGATCTCAGGGAGGGCCGTGTTCATGCATCGGGCTACCTCCCATTTACTGTAGACCCTTGTGGTGAGGTCATACCTTGCGATGCGGCGCAACCACAAGCCTCCAGGTAAGGGATAATCCCGCACCATGTCCGCTACTTGTTATCCGCCTGCCATCTTCCTGATGGGCCCAACCGCCTCGGGCAAGACTGCGCTTGCAGTCAGCCTGGTCGAACGCTTTCCGCTGGAGATCATCAGCGTCGATTCGGCGCTGGTCTATCGCGACATGAACATCGGCACGGCCAAGCCCGATGCCGCCACCCTGGCGCGGGCACCGCATCATCTGCTGGATATACGCGACCCCACTGCGTCCTATTCGGCAGCCGCGTTCTGCGCTGATGCGCTGCGCTTGATGGCCGACATCACCGCGCGGGGCAAGGTGCCGTTGCTGGCAGGCGGCACCATGCTGTATTTCCGGGCGTTGTTGCAGGGCCTGGACGACTTGCCGCGAGCCGATCCGGCGTTGCGGAAAAAACAGGAGATCGAGGCGGCAAGCCGGGGCTGGCCTGCATTGCACGTCGAGCTGGCTCAAGTCGATCCGGTGACAGCCCACCGCTTGTCCCCCAATGATTCCCAGCGGATTGGCCGTGCGCTGGAGATATACCAGCTGACCGGCAAGCCCATGTCGGCACTGCTCGACCAGGCGCAAACGGCGCTGCCTTATCGGGTGCTGCAACTCGCCCTGATCCCGTCCGACCGCGCTGTCCTGCATCAACGCATCGCCACGCGGTTCGATGCCATGCTTGCCGATGGCCTGCTCGATGAAGTGGAGGCCCTGCGCAAGACCTATACGCTCATGTCCGACCTGCCTGCCATGCGTGCGGTGGGCTATCGTCAGGCGTGGGCCTGTCTCGAGGGTGAAATTGATCGGGCAGGGCTGCGTGAGCAGGGTTTGGCCGCCACGCGTCAACTCGCCAAGCGTCAATTGACCTGGCTACGCTCCTGGCCCGATGCCGTGGCGCTGGATGCGCTGGCAGACGATCTGGATGCGCAAGTCTTCGACCGGGTTGCGCGCCATCTGGGTCCGGGTTCGATTTAGTCCTGGATCGTTGATTTGATCGTGGCGCGTGCCTGCCCCCGGTGCAGGCGGATGCCGATGCTGTCTCCGGCCTTGAGTTGCGCTGCATCCTGCACAAGCTTGCCATTTTCCAGCTGTACGATGCTGTAGCCGCGCGCCAGCACGCCTTCCGGGCTGAGGTGGCCAAGACTGCTGTCAAAACGTGCGAGATTGAGCTGGCGCTGCACCAAGCCGCTTTGAACGGCGCGTTGTGCGCGTGCGGTGAGGGCATCCAGCCTCTGCTGTTCGCGGTGTACGACGTGTAGCGGCGTCACCAGCCGCTGGCTCAATTGGGCGAGATGAAGCCGTTCGCGCGTCAGCCGGGTGCGGGTCGCGTTGTGCAGGCGCTGGGTCCATTGTCCCAGTTCAAGTTGCTGGCGCCGTAGTTGTTCGGCGGGATGAACCAGCCGGCGCGACAGGTAATCGAGGCGCTGGGTTTCATTTTGTTGCTTGCGGGCGAACTGGTGGTGGAGCTGGCGGGCCAGTCGCTCCACATGCTGCAGCAGTTCCTCCCGCACCGGGCTGACCAGTTCGGCAGCAGCAGTGGGGGTGGGTGCGCGCAGGTCGGCGGCAAAGTCGGCCAGGGTGAAATCGGTTTCATGGCCGACCCCGCTCACGACAGGCATCGGACTCGCGGCAATCGCGCGTACGACGGCTTCGTCATTGAACGCCCACAAATCTTCCAGCGAACCGCCACCGCGACATATCAGCAGGACGTCGCATTCGGCACGTTCGCCGGCGGCGCGGATGGCTGCGGCAATCAGCGCGCCTGCGCCTGCGCCCTGCACCGGAGTGGGGTAAAGAATGACAGGCAGCCCCGGCATACGCCGCGCCAGCGCGGTCAGGATGTCATGCAAGGCCGCTGCCTGGGGCGACGTCACGATGCCGATGCAGCGCGGGAAGCGGGGCAGGGCACGCTTGCCGAGCGGATCGAACAGGCCTTCGGCTTCGAGCCTGGCCTTCAGCTTGAGAAAGGCTTCGTACAAGCGCCCGGCACCGGCGCGGCGTATCGATTCGGCGCCCAGCTGGAACTCGCCGCGCGCTTCATATAAAGAGGGCAGGGCGCGGATTTCAACATGGTCGCCATTGGCAGGCGTGAAATCGGAAAACTGATTGCGGCCGCGGAACATCACACACCGCACCTGCGCGCTGGCATCCTTCAGGGAAAAATACCAGTGGCCGGAAGCCGCGCGAACAAAATTGGAGACCTCACCTTCCACCCACAGCAAGGGCAATTGCGATTCGAGCGCGCGGCGCGCCATGCGGTTGAGCTCGCTTACCGTGAGCACCGGCAGGCTGGAAGAGAGTTCGGGGGTGTGATCGGGCAAATCCATGGACTGCAGAATAACGGCTTAGCACAGGCATGCTTCATGCACAGCCATCATTTTTTTATAAAAAATCTTTTAAATCTCTATTGACGTCAGCGAATGTTTTGTAACTTATTGATAACAAAGGATTATGTGTATTGGTTATTTTTTGGGCCAAAACATTTTTTCCTTTGTGGGCGGGTGTTTAGGGGGTTCGGAAGGGAGTTTCACACAGACTTATCCACACCATCTGTGGAGAACTTAACAATGCCGACACAATCGACTTAAAATAATTGGTGCTTGCCCAAACCCATACGTGAGCGCTACATTTCGGGTGTTATTTACCCATGGAGTTGTATCCAGTGCTTGCTATTATTGAGGCGGCCGGTTGGCCGATCTGGCCATTGATCCTGGCGTCCGTTGTCGCCGTGGCTATCATCATAGAACGTGCCTACAGTTTGCGGAGCCAGGAAGTGGCGCCCAGCAGTTTGTTGCTGGAGACGATCAAAACCTATCAGGAGCGTGGCGTTACGCCCGAACTGATCACCCATCTGTCCGACGGCTCCCCATTGGGACGCATCTTCGCGATTGCGCTGAAAAATGCCCATAGTTCACGCGAAATCATGAAGGAATCCATTGAAGAGTCCGGACGGGCGGTGACGCATGAACTCGATCGCTTCCTGACCACGCTCGGCACCATTGCCAGCATGGCGCCGCTATTGGGCTTGTTTGGCACAGTCATCGGCATGATTGAAATTTTCGGTGCGCAAACGGCTGTCGGCACCAATCCGGGTCAGTTGGCCCATGGTATTTCGATTGCCTTGTACAACACTGCGTTTGGCCTGATCGTGGCCATTCCGGCCATGATTTTCTACCGTTATTTCCGCAGCAAGGTGGAATCGCTGGTGGTCGATATGGAGCAGCAGGCGATCAAGCTGGTGGAAATTGTCCACGGCGACCGCAAATAGGCGACTGGAAATACATCATGAACTTTCGTCGCGGTCGCCGTGAAGACTACCCGGAAATCAATCTGATTCCGTTCATCGATATTCTGCTCGTCATCGTGATTTTCCTCTCGGTGACCACCACCTACGCGCGCTTTGCCGAGCTCAAGATCAACCTGCCGACCAGCAGTGCCGAGCAGACGCCCAACCCACCCAGGCAGATTGAAGTGGCGGTGGCCGAAAGTGGCCGCTATCAGATCGATAGTGCGGCCATTGGCGAGGCCACGGTTGACCAAATCGCCGCTGCATTGAAGCAGGCGGCCGGCGATCAAAACGAGCCGGTGGTGGTGATCAACGCCGATGCGCGTGCATCGCATCAATCCGTGGTGAATGTGATGGAAGCGGCGCGCCGGGTTGGGCTCTCCCGTATCACCTTCGCCACCCAGACGGCACCCTAAGGGGCCTCCTCCGTGTTTCCGCTTCAGCATTTCTGGGCACGCACCGGCGTGCTCACGGTGCTGCTTTCGCCGCTGGCCTTATTGTTTTCAGTGGTATCGGGGTTGCGCCGACTGGCTTATCGTCGGGGCTGGCTCAAGGCAATATCCGTGGGCGTACCGGTGATTATCGTCGGCAATATTACCGCGGGCGGCAGCGGCAAAACGCCGCTGGTGATCTGGCTGGTGAACTGGCTACGCGCGCAGGGCTATCGGCCAGGCGTGGTCAGCCGGGGATATGGCGGTTCAGCGCGCGGCTGCGTCGAGGTGCGGCCCGACAGTCTGGCGGCAGAAGTGGGGGATGAACCGCTACTGATCCGGGCCAAAACCAACGCACCCGTGGTGGTGGGCCGGGACCGGGTGGCAGCCGCCCGGATGCTGATCGCGCACCATCAGGTGGACTTGATTATCGCCGATGACGGCTTGCAGCATTACCGGCTACACCGTGACATCGAACTGGCGGTCGTGGATGCGGCAACCGGGCTGGGTAATGGCTGGCCGTTGCCAGCCGGACCCTTGCGCGAGCCGAAAGCGCGCTTGCGAAGTGTGGATGCGGTAATCCAGGTGGTGCGGGGTGCGGCACAGCCTGTCAACACCATTCCGGTGCCGAGCTGGCGTGCCGACTACACTGCCGGGAAGGCCTATCGCCTGTGCGTTCCGCAGGCTCAAATGGCATTGCGTGACTTGCCGCAGCACGACTGGCTTGCCATCACCGGAATAGGCCATCCTCAGGGATTCTTCGACATGCTTGAGGCCAGGGGGGTTCGTTTCAGTCCGCGAACCTTTGCGGATCATCACGCATTCAAGGAAGCCGACCTGCCTGTTGACGGCGCAGTGTTAATGACCGAAAAAGACGCGGTAAAATGCAGGGGTTTTGCAGGACCGGACTGGTGGGCGGTCGAACTCGACGTCAGCCCGGAAACCGGATTCATCGACTGGCTGGGCGCACGCATCAAACAATAACAACGCAAGCCTGCGCACCGAGGGAGTGAGGAATGGGAATGCAATATTCTGATTGGGGCGACCGCCGTCATCCCAGCCGCTGGATGGCCGAAACCGGGGAGGCGGGGTTTTGGGTGCCGGATCGCGCTGAAATCGTCACCCAGTTTTTCACCCGTTATCTGTTCTTCTCGCTGGCGGTCATCTATTTTTCAACACTGGACACCGTGGCACCGGCGCTGCTCACCATCGAGCAGCTGCTGGGCGCACTGGCTGTTTATTTCATTCTCAATACCTGGTTTTTCCGCCAGGCATTGCAGGGCGTTTCGCTACTGAAAA
This sequence comes from Thiobacillus sp., assembly GCA_018780025.1. Taxonomy (GTDB): domain Bacteria; phylum Pseudomonadota; class Gammaproteobacteria; order Burkholderiales; family Thiobacillaceae; genus Thiobacillus. Next base: position 3,065 of record JADMKH010000216.1, on the reverse strand, counting down.
TTCGCGGCGCGATGGCGACCGATCTGGTGATCGTCACCCTGTGCGTCATTCACGACCCGAATACGATCCCACCGTCTGCGCTGGCGTTTTTGATGGTGCTGCTGGGCAATGGCATGCGTTACGGTATGCGGCTGTTTGCCGAGGTGCTCGGCGGGGCATTCCTGGGGATGGCGATCTCTTTTGCTATCCGTTATCGCCTGGGCGGGTTTGAGGTGAATGCGGGCGATGTGTTTTTTGGCGTGTTCTGGGTCACGCTGGCCTTGTATGCCTATATCCTGATGGGGCGCATTGAGGGACAGCGTCGTCAGCTTGATTACCGCAGCCGGTTCGATGCATTGACGGGGTTGCTCAACCGGCACGGTCTGCTGGCAGCGGCGGACAACGTGTTCGACACCGCAGACGAAAATACGCCCGCGACCGTCCTGTTTGCCGACCTCAATCAGTTCAAGGCAGTAAACGATCGCTACGGTCATGGCGTGGGCGACCGCGTACTGGCCGAATTCGCACAGATATTCAGCGAATCAGCTGAAATGGGTATATGCGGTCGCTGGGGCGGTGATGAGTTTGTTGCTATTCTGCCGCAACGGGATGAAGCTGCCATCCGCCAGATATTTCAGCGCATTGAAGCGCGCACCCAAGCCTGGAGCAGCAGCAATGGCATGCCGATGGCGGTGAGTCTCGGCGTAAGCCATGCACCGCAAGATGGCCGGAATTTGATGACCTTGCTGTCGGTTGCCGATATCCACCTTTATCAAAGCAAGTCGCAACAGGCTGACACAGCCAAAGCGTCCCCACATTACAGGACTCTCCTCGATGAACCCAAAGCTACTTGAAATCCTTGTGTGCCCGGTCTGCAAAGGCCCGCTCGAATGGAAAAAATCCGTACTTGAACTGACGTGCCGGGCTTGCCGGATAGCCTATCCCATCCGCGATGACATTCCGGTCATGCTCCCCGAAGAGGCGCGTCCGCTGGGGCCAGATGAAATTCACAGCAACAAATAACGATGCATTTTCGTGTCGTTATTCCTGCGCGCTTTGATTCCAGCCGCCTGCCCGGCAAGCCGCTGGCGGATATCGGCGGGCGCCCCATGGTGTTGCGGGTATTGGAGCGCGCCTTGCTGTCTGGTGCGGAATCCGTCGTGGTGGCTACTGATGATATTCGCGTGCAGCAGGCCGTCGAAGCCGCTGGCTATCAGGCCTTGATCACTTCACCTGATCATCAGTCGGGCCCCGAGCGACTGGTTGAGGTGGCTGAAGCACTGGGATGGCCGGACGATACTTTGGTGGTCAATGTGCAGGGCGACGAGCCCCTGATCGAACCGGAATTGATTCGGGAAGCCGCACGCCAGCTGGTGCTGCACGACGATGCGGTGATGGCGACGTTGGCACATCCGATTCATGATCATGCTGACTTCATCAATCCCAATGTCGTCAAGGTGGTGGCTGACGAATCCGGCTACGCGGTGTACTTCAGCCGTGCACCGATTCCCTGGCCGCGCGATGCATTTGCCGCGCAAGCCGCCATGCCGCATGAACTCGGCGCCCTGCGACATATCGGTTTGTATGCTTATCGTGCAGGATTTTTGCGTACCTATGCCAGCCTGACCGCATCGCCGCTGGAACGCTATGAAATGCTCGAGCAGCTCAGGGTGTTATGGCACGGACACCGCATCAGCCTTGGGATTACGCCGACAGTGCCCGCACCGGGCGTCGACACGCCAGCAGATCTGGAGCGGGTGCGCCAGCTGTTTGCAGCGGGCTGATTTGAGTGGCTTGAATCCCTGAATAAAATTTTTTAAGTGTTGCTTCATTGAAGCTTGGCTTAGTCTGTTCAAGTTTTTTCCAGTTCAAATACCTAGGGAGATGGTAATGCGTTTGATTCTGTTGGGCGGCCCCGGCGCGGGCAAGGGCACACAAGCCAATTACATCAAGGAAAAATACGGCATCCCGCAGATTTCCACCGGCGACATGCTGCGTGCGCAAATTAAGGCAGGGTCCGAACTCGGCATGAAGGCCAAGGCCATCATGGATGCGGGCGGCCTGGTGTCGG
>JADMKH010000216.1:0-1005 GCA_018780025.1 Thiobacillus sp. | reverse complement strand
CTACCTGTTCGACGGCTTCCCGCGCACCATTCCGCAGGCCGAGGCGATGAAGGCTGCCGGTGTGCCGATCGATTACGTGGTCGAAATCGACGTCGCCGACGAAGAAATCGTCAAGCGCATGTCGGGCCGTCGCGTGCACCTGGCTTCCGGTCGCACCTATCACGTGGTGTTCAATCCGCCCAGAGTGGCCGGCAAGGACGACATCACCGGCGAAGACCTGATTCAGCGCGACGACGACATCGAGGAGACGGTGAAGAAGCGTCTCGACGTCTATCATGCGCAGACCGAGCCGCTGGTGAAGTATTACGGCGACTGGGCCGCACGTGGCGAAGCCGGCGCACCCCGGTATGTGAAAGTCGCGGGTGTGGGCAAGGTCGATGGCATTCGCGATTCGATCTTTGCTGCACTGGGCTGAGTCAGGGCCCCAGGCATGCCGCAGCAGATTGCCCCGATAACCGACACCGAACGCTGGATTGTGACCGGCGCGGTGAAGGAGCGATATGGCCGGGAAGTGGCGATCCAGGACGTCGAAACCGAGATCCGCCTGTATATCGACGACCGCGAACTGACGCTGTGCCCGGGCTTGTACTGGAACGAGCATGGCTGTCATTTCGTGTTGTCGAAAACCGGCGACTCGCGCTACCGCAGCATGTTCTTCTATCGCATCCGCGATCGCTTTGCGACCGGACGCGAGGAATACGATGACATCGGCGACTGCGTGACCACGCTGCTGAAAATGCAGGCGGACGAGGAATCCAAGCGTCTGGCCGAAGAAGAAGCATCCGGCAACAGTTAAGTTAAACAAGCCAGTCCTGTTTTTAATTAAACCAGCGCTGGCTTTTTGTTATGACAATGGCCTACCAAAAAATATGAGGAGACAACACCATGGCAGTTAAACCTGTGGCGAAGAAAATGAATGCCTTTTACGCACAGTCCGGCGGCGTGACCGCAGTCATCAATGCCTCGGCCTGCGGCGTGATCGAAACCGCGCGCAAGCACAAGGAC
>JADMKH010000052.1 GCA_018780025.1 Thiobacillus sp. | reverse complement strand
AAGTTCCGCATGACCACGCACCCGGTCGAGTTCGCGATGTATTACTCGCTGTAATTGCCTGCGAACCTGATGTGATGAGGGGCGGCTTCGGCCGCCCTTTTTTATTTCTGCCTCGCAAGCGGGTGGCCGAATTCGCATGGTCAAGATTGCCCGGTTTTGTCCGTTATCCCAGGGGTACGCTAAATTTGAAGCCATGCAAATTACTCGTTTTCCCTTGCTGTTGTGCCTGATCCTGGCTGCGCCCGCGCAGGCCGAAATCTATAAATACGTCGATGAAAATGGTCAGGTGACGTTTACCGATGTCTATAAAAAGGGCGCCAAGCGCATCGATTTACCCGGTGCGCCCACGCCGCTGCCGGCCTCAAGCTCTGCGCCCAGACGGGCTTCCTACAATCCCAGTCCGACCGATTTCCCGCGCATCGACCCAAACACCCAACGAAACCGCGACGATATCCGTCGCCAGGTGCTGCAGGATGAAATTAGCGGCGAACGCCGCAATGCCGACGAGGCGCGTCGACAGCTCCAACTGGGTGAGCGTTTGCAGCCGGGTGAGCGGGCGACCGATTCGACCTATATCAATCGCATCAAGAAGTTGCGATCCGCGCTGGAACAACACGAGCAGAATGTGACCTCGATTCAACGTGAACTGGCTAATCTGAAGTAAGCTTTGGCGTTGCCTGCAAGTGATTTGAGGCACATGCCTTAACAACCACGCACTAAAGCCGCTAAAGCGGTAACAACCACGCTCCACCCGCAAGGGGTAGGCCGTGGTTGTAAAGAAGCTAAAGCTTCAACAACCACGCTCTGGCACAATCAGTGCTTCTGTTGAGTGCATGAGTATGTCGCTGCCCCCTCTAACAAACTTTTCCGGACTCGACTGTTTGTCTACCGGCGCCATGGTGCTGGATGCGGACGGCCGCATTGTCTACATCAATCCCGCTGCAGAAGCTTTGCTCGGCGTGTCTGGCGCGTTGCTGGTCGGAGAGGATGCAATGCAGGCGTTTGAGCGCAGCCCCGAGCTGTTGAATGCGATTCAGACTGCACGCAGCGAACAGGAAGTCGTCATCGAGTACGAGCTTGACCTCGTGATGGGTGGGCACCCCGCCCTTCGCGTTGGGTGCAGTGTTTCTCCGCTAGAAAAGCCTGCTCATGCCATGTTGATCGAGATGCGCGCAGCGGACCCCCAGTTGCGCATCGCCCGGCTGGAACGAGCGCGCTTGCAGCAGGAAGCGAATCGCGAACTTTTGCGCAACCTCGCCCATGAAATCAAAAATCCATTAGGGGGCATACGCGGCGCCGCGCAATTGCTGGAGCACGAGCTGCCGCGCGAGTCGCTGCGCGAATACACCCAGGTCATCATCAAGGAATCGGACCGCCTGCAATCGCTGATGGAGCGATTGCTGACGCCGCACCGGATGCCCCGTTTTGGTGCGGTTAATATCCATGAAGTGCTTGAGCGGGTTCGCAGCCTGATTCTGGCTGAAACGCCGAGTGTGGCATTGCGGCGTGATTACGATATCAGTCTGCCTGACATTCATGCCGATTCTGAGCAGTTGATCCAGGCTACGCTCAACGTTGCACGCAATGCGGTGCAGGCAATGCATGGTAACGGGCATGGTAACGGGCATGGGCATGGTGAAATTATTTTCAAAACACGGGTAGCGCGGCAAATCACGCTGGAAAGCCGCCGCTATCAATTAGGGATGCGGGTCGAGATCATCGACAACGGCCCGGGCATTCCCGGTGAGATCCGCGAACAGATTTTTTATCCGCTGGTGTCCGGCCGCGAAGGCGGCAGCGGCCTGGGGCTGGCGGTGGCGCAAACGCTGGTCGCGCAAAACCATGGCACGATCGACTGTGATAGTCAGCCCGGCCACACCGTATTTTCTATTTTTCTTCCGCTTCAGAATTGAACGCCATGCCAAAACCAAGCTGTGTCTGGATTATCGATGACGACCGTTCCATTCGCTGGGTGCTGGAAAAAGCGTTGCTACGCGATGAGATTCCGTGCATGACCTTCAGTTCGGCCGGCGATGCCCTGCGCGAACTGGAGCGCAGCCAGCCGAGTGCGGTGTTGTCGGACATCCGCATGCCGGGCGTGAGCGGTCTGGAATTACTGCAGGCGCTGAAAGAGCGTCTGCCCAAAGTGCCGGTCATCATCATGACCGCGTATTCCGACCTCGACAGCGCGGTGGCGGCGTTTCAGGGCGGCGCGTTCGAATACCTGCCCAAGCCGTTCGATGTGGACCAGGCCGTCGAACTGGTGCGGCGTGCGCTGGCGGAAAACGCCAGTCGCGATGTGCCGGTCAGCAGCGATGCGCCGGTGCCGGAAATTCTCGGCCAGGCGCCGGCGATGCAGGAGGTGTTTCGCGCCATCGGGCGGCTGGCGCCGTCGCATGCCACCGTGTTGATCACCGGCGAATCGGGTAGCGGCAAGGAACTGGTCGCACGTGCATTGCATCGCCACAGCCCGCGTGCGACCGGACCCTTTATTGCGCTGAATACGGCTGCCATCCCGAAGGACTTGCTGGAATCCGAACTGTTCGGCCATGAGCGCGGCGCCTTTACCGGCGCGGCCGCGCAACGGCGTGGCCGCTTTGAGCAGGCCGATAGCGGCACCCTGTTTCTGGACGAGATCGGCGACATGCCGGCCGAATTGCAAACCCGCTTGTTGCGGGTGCTGTCCGACGGCCAGTTCTATCGGGTGGGTGGACATACGCCGATCAAGGTGAATGTGCGGGTGATTGCCGCGACGCACCAGGATCTGGAAGTGCGGGTGCGCGAAGGCTTGTTCCGTGAAGATCTGTTTCACCGGCTGAACGTGATTCGCCTGCGCCTGCCGGCACTGCGCGAACGGCGCGAGGACATTCCGCTGCTGGTGCGGCATTTCATGCAGAAAAGCGCGCGTGAACTGGGGGTGGAAGCCAAGGGCGTGTCGGATGCCGCACTCAAGACGCTGGTCAATCTGCCCTGGAGCGGCAACGTGCGCCAGCTTGAAAATGTCAGCCATTATTTGACTGTCATGGCGCCTGGTCAGGTGGTTGAGGTGGGGGATTTGCCGTCTGATTTGATGCAGGGCGCCTCAAACCAGACAAGCGGTGACTGGCTGCAAGGGTTGGCGGCCGAAGCGAGCGCGCGTCTGGCGCGCGGCGAAGCCGCCATTCTCGACGAGCTCACCCAGGATTACGAAAAGACGCTGATCGAAGTGGCGTTGCGCCACACCGGCGGGCGTCGGATTGAAGCCTCGCACCTGTTGGGATGGGGTCGCAATACGCTGACGCGGAAAATCCACGAACTGGGAATGGACAGCGAGCCCGAGGCGGATGATGCGAGCTGACCGGCCGGGCAGGCTGGATATTCAGGAAAACAAAAAATCCGACACGCAGTCGGCTTTTTTGTTGCAATGCGGCAGTTTAAGCGGCTTTGGATGCTTCCAGCAGCGGCTGTATTTCGCCCTTCTGGTACATCTCAACCATGATGTCGCAACCACCGACCAGCTCGCCCTTGATGTAGAGCTGGGGGAAGGTCGGCCAGTTGGCGTAATACTTCAGATTTTCGAAAATTTCGGGGTCGGCCAGCACGTTGACGGCCAGAAAGTCCGTTACGCCGCAAGCCTGCAGCACTTGGGCTGCACGCGACGAAAAGCCGCATTGCGGAAATTGCGGGGTGCCTTTCATGTACAGCACAACGGTGTTGGTGGTGACTTGGTCACGAATTCGGTCTAATGCGGTCATCTCAGGGCTCCTGAACAATACTTGACTGGAATAGTCGGGAATTATACCCGCGGCGGCGATGACGTCAAGCCGGTTTGGCTGTGCTGTTATCCAGATACGGGCTGATAAAGGCTTTGTGGAGCAGATGCGGAATCAATAAGTGCGCGGGCATGCGCAGCCAATGGGCGCGAACATAGGCCGCCTGGCGGGCGACTGAACTGAATGCATCATCGCAGCTGGCATGTGCCGGGGCGAGCGCACGGCTGAAAATGCTGTCCATCAGCTTCAAAAGCGCGGAGTGGGGGGTAACCGGGCGAAGGTCATCCCATACTTTTTCGGGCACCGGCGTATCAAGAAAATATTGCGTGTAGCGCAGCGCGTAGTACAACGAACGCCCCAGTTGGAGTTTGTCTGCGCGCGCCACCAGGCGCGGCCAGAAATGAGGTGCGGCCGCCTCGTGACGCAGCAGAAGGTCGAGATCGGTCAGGTCGCGCAGGCCGTGCGGCAGTTCGCCGTCATGAAACAGATGCGTGGCCGAATGCAGGATGCGGTCCTCGGCAGAGAAGACATACACGCCGGGCATGTCATCCCCGGCGGGCACGATGCGGTTGAGCAATTTCTGGGGGTCGGGAAAATAGCGCGCGGTATCGGGTAGGATGGCGTGATGCACGTCAATGACCGTGGCGCGGTGCAGGTGCTGCATCGGCGGAATTTCGTGCATCCAGCGCCGGTAGTAGCGCTCGTCATAAGGGGACAACCCGCTTGTATGCCAACCCGCCAGCATCAACGCGGCTTCAGCCTGGTTCAGCAGACTGCGCGGCACCAGAATGTCGATGTCGTTAAATAGTCGTCCGCTTGCGGCCGGCAAATTAGCCGTCACATAGGCTGCGCCCTTCAACACGACAAGCGGGCAGTCCAGTCCGGCCAGCGCGGTGCGGATTTGTTCCACTTCCCAACGTACGGCCAGTTGCTGTTTGTTAGCCAGGGTCGCGGCTGAGTCAAAATGCCAGCGCGCTTCGGCCGGAATGACTTCAATCATATTGTGTTGAGCCAACACATTGTGAATACGCGCTAGCAATCCTGCGCTACGCGCCTGCCGTACCAGCATGTCCCAGTCGGCCATGGAGAAGCGGAGCAACGTATCGGGGCTGCGCAACATGCGGGAAACCAGGTCCTTGGGTGCGTCCGCGCGGGTATGTCTAGACAAGTGCATCTTGGGTGGAAGTATCGGCGAGCCGGTTAAAGGCCGCGACGGCCTCGTGCAGCTGACCATATTGAAAATCGTAGCATTCCACCTGCCCGATCAACGCGGTGCCGACACGAAAACCGTCGGTGCCGAGATGGCTATAGTTGAATGCATTCTGTGCCAGGAACATGAATGTCTGTGCTTTGGAGCGGGGGGTCAGCAGTGTTTCAGCATCGGCTCGCCACTTGGGGAAAATTACCCAGCCAGGACGGGCGGGTTCATATTGACGCTGGACGCTACTTTTGGGTGGGCGCATATGTGCGACGGTGCCCTTGGTCGTGTCGTGGGTGGCGCGATTGATAAATGCTTCGGAGCTAAATTGGCGGATGACCTCAATCGACTGGTTTTTCAGGCTGACCGGACGAGGCAATGCATGGATCAAGCCGGTTTTGCGGTCAATCAGGGTCAGTTCGTCGGATAGCAGGCGCCAACCGGAAAGCACCAGGCCCGCAGTCAGGGTGCTTTTTCCTGAACCGGGCGGGGCTGGAAGAATTGCCGCCAAGCCGTTTTTTTCCACGACCGCGGCATGAATGATCAGGTAATGATGTGCATGCATCGATACGCACCAGTTCAAGCCCCATTCCAGCATGGGGTAGGCCTGATCCAATGGCAGCGGCTTGAACGGCAGGCTGCCGTCGAAGGAAAAGCTCACCTGAGGCCGAAACCAGCGCCGCAGGATGGCAGGGGGATTCAACTCGACGTGAAAATCCGCGAACGCCTGGCGCGAGCTGCGCACTTCAAACTGGCCATAAAGATCAGCCAGTCCTTCTGCGACATGCGGTATTTTCGAGCGGATGGTGAGTGAAAACGGGCCTGCCCGCAGCCATATACCCTCTCCGGCAAGCTGTTGCCGCAAGTCGGACGATGAGAGCTGCAGCAGTTTCATGGCGGCGCCAGCAGGCCGATCCGGCGCAAGCTGATAATCGCTTCATCCGTCATTCGGGTGAACTGGGGGCTGGTCTGTAGAAAGAGCCGGGCGGCCAAAGTTGATTCAATCTCGTCCGCCGTCATGCCAGGGTTGTTCTGGATGATCTGAAATAGTGCCACGGTAAGCGGGGCAAGAAAATGCGTGTCACCCGAGACCGTGTCGAATACGACGGCCTCGCGTTCAAAAGTTTTGATCTGGAAGCGTGTCAATCGCTATGAGTGAATGCTTGTTCAAGGTTGCGAAATGCGCTGCGAAAGGAAGCTCAGTGGAAAGTGGTCTTGATGTATTCCACGATCTGGGCCGAGGTCCATTTTACGTTGGCCGTGGGTTCAAAATACCCCTTGAGCGCCCACTCATTCCATATGTTGATTACCTGAACCTCCGACAGTACGGGCGTTAAGCCCGCTTTCGCATTCAGCAACGCGGCGGCAATATGCGCCCCCAGGTTGTCGGGATCGTTCAGGCCCCATGGATTGTTGCCATCGCTCATTATCATGACCTGCATCATGGAGAGCGAAGTTTTAGCGGTGGTAGCGTTGTCGTCGAGATCCGCCATAAACTGGCTGCCTGAGAAAATTGGATGGAATAACGTACCCTCGCTCCAGTTTTGGACCTGGTTTGTATAGCCTGGGCCTTTCACTTTGGAGTTGGTTGCTGTTCCTGGAGCATAAGGAGAAGGCCACGATTCCGGCTTTTCTTTCCAGTATCCTGGCGACAAGCCACTGCACACCGTGGGCGTGCCATGCTGGCTCAGATTCCCCGACACGGCAGCCGAAGGGCTCATGCACTGGCCCGCCAACACCGGGCGACTGGCCAGGGTAAACACGGCGGATACGCCAAGTACAGCACCGGTAAGCTTGCGACGGGATGGGTTGAACGCGTCGTCTGGCGTGGCTTCATTCTGGCTATCTTGGGTGTCGGGTGAGCGGTCGGTCATGTCAGGCCTTGATCATCATTGTTTATCCAGTAGCAATTAGAGCAAGAATCACACCAATATACAGCCAGCCGACCTGGATTAACCACCGCTGGGGGTTTCAACGGTTCTTCCCCCACCCTCTGAGACGGGTGTGTAAATTATTTCGACAGTTTTCCGCCGCTGACGCGCAGGATACCCGCCAGATCCGCCCAGCTTTGCGTAGGCTGAATCCTGTTCATGCGCAACAGGGGCTGGACCGCTTCAGCCTGATCGTAACCATGTTCCAGCAAGAGCGATCCACCGGGATTGAGATGCGCGCAGGCGGCCGGGATCAGGCGGCGCAGGTCATCCAGGCCGTCGTGCCCGGCAGCCAGGGCGGTCATCGGTTCGAAACGGACATCGCCGCGTGCCAGATGAGGATCGGTTTGGGCGATGTAAGGCGGATTGCCGACTATGAGGTCGAAGCGCCGACCGGCGAAGGCTGCAAACCAGTCGCTGATCAAAAATTCGACATGAGCGTTGAGGTTATCGGCATTGCGCTGTGCGATGGTTAGCGCAGTTGCAGAGCGATCTACCGCTGTGACGCGCGCAAGCGGACGCTCCAGCGCCAGGGTAATCGCAATGCACCCGCTGCCGGTGCCCAGATCCAGCACATCCATGGGTTGATCGGGCGGCAGGCGTGCCAGCGCCAGTTCGACCAGTAGTTCGGTGTCGGGGCGCGGAATCAGGACGTCGGGCGAGACCTGAAAGGGGCGGCCATAAAACTCGCGCATCCCGACGAGGTACGCGATGGGCCGGCCTTGCAGGCGCTGCGACAACAGGGACTGAAACGCCGCGATTTGCGAATCTGATAGTGCGTCGGTGTCGTGCGCAATCAACCACGCGGCATCCACCCCCCAGGTGTGCGATGCGAGCACGCGAGCTTCCAGTCTGGCTTCGCGCTTTTCCAGCCCGAGCGCCGCGGCGATCCGGGCGGTGGCATCGTCGAGCAGCTGGGCGACGTTCACTCAGGCTTCGCCGGAAAGGGTGGCCAGTAATTCGGCCTGATGTTCGGCCGTCAGCGCATCGAACAGTTCGGTCAGGTCGCCGTCCATCATCGCATCGATCTTGTAGAGCGTGAGGTTGATGCGGTGGTCGGTGATGCGGCCCTGCGGGAAATTATAGGTGCGGATGCGGTCGGAGCGGTCGCCTGTGCCGACCAGACTTTTGCGGGTGCTGGCTTCCGCGGCTTGCTGGGCCTGTAGTTCGCGGTCTTTCAGCCGCGCCGCCAGCACGCTCATCGCTTGGGCGCGGTTGCGGTGTTGCGAGCGGTCGTCCTGGCACTCGACCACCAGTCCGGTCGGCAGGTGGGTGATGCGAATCGCGGAGTCGGTCTTGTTGATGTGCTGGCCGCCGGCCCCCGATGCGCGGTAGGTATCGATGCGCAGCTCGGCCGGGTTGATGGTGATTTCGCCGACTTCATCGGCTTCCGGCATCACCGCCACGGTGCAGGCCGAGGTGTGGATGCGGCCCTGCGATTCGGTTTCCGGCACCCGCTGCACGCGGTGGCCGCCCGATTCGAATTTCAGCCGCGAATACGCACCCTGGCCGGCGATGCGCACGATGGCTTCCTTGTAGCCGCCGACCTCGCCGGGATGCTCCGACACGACTTCCACTTTCCAGCCCTGGCGCTCGGCGTAGCGCGTATACATGCGCAGCAGATTGCCGGCAAACAGCGCGGACTCGTCGCCGCCGGTGCCGGCACGGATTTCCAGAAAGATATTGCGCTCGTCGTTGGGGTCGCGCGGCAGCAGCGCGGTTTGCAGCTCGCTTTCCAGCTGCGCGATGCGGGCTGTGCCGTCGGCGAGCTCGGCTTCGGCCAGGTCGCGCATGTCCGGATCGGCAAGCAGTTCGCGCGCGGTCTGCTGATCAGCTTCGACCTGCCGGTATTGGCGATACAGCGCGACCACCGGGGTGAGGTCGGCGTGCTCGCGCGTGAGCTTGCGGTAGCGTTCCATGTCGCCCGCAATTTCCGGCTGCGACAGCAGCGCATCAAGTTCCTCGAGCCGCTCGTCGGCGCGAGCGAGCTTGTCGGACAACGTCGTTTTCATTCCTGATGCAGCCCGTACAACTGGCTGATGAGGCGGACGAGTTGTTCGCGCTCGTCGGTGAGGGCGTGATTGAGCGCGTGGGTGGGGCCGTGCAGCAGCTTGTTGGACAGTGCGTGGCTCATCGCTTCCAGCACGGCATGCGGGTCGTCGCCGCGTGCCAGGGCCTTTTCGGCTTTTTCGATTTCGTGACGACGGTGGCGCTCGGCATTGTCGCGCAGCGAACGAATGACCGGCACGACTTCGCGCCCTTCCATCCAGTGCACAAAACTTTCCACGCTGGTTTCGATGATGGCCTCGGCTTGCACCACCTGCGCCACGCGGTTGTCCATGCCTTCGCGCACCACCTGGCCGAGGTCGTCGACGCTGTAGAGGAACACGTCGTCCATGTCGGCGACTTCGGCTTCGACGTCGCGCGGCACGGCGAGGTCGACAATGAAAACCGGTCGGTGGCGGCGCTGCTTGATCGCGCGCTCGAGCAAGCCCTTGCCGAGGATGGGCAGCGGACTCGCGGTGGAGGTGATGATAATGTCGTAGGCCGGCAGTTCGTCCGGCAACGCGGTGAGGGGAATCACGCCGGCGCCGAAACGCTCGGCCAGCGGACGCGCGCGCTCGGCGGTGCGGTTGGCCACGGTCATGCGGCGCGGATGCTGCGCGG
>JADMKH010000043.1 GCA_018780025.1 Thiobacillus sp. | reverse complement strand
GGAGCGGGCGACGTAAATCACTTCGTATTCGGAGGCAAGGCTCGCCATGACCTGAATCACGCGCGGGTCCATGGCGCGCGCTTTTTTCTCCAGCCGTTCCAGCAGGGTGACCTTGGCGGCATCGTCGAGGCTCGCCAGCGGATCGACCGCGTGATACAGCTGGCGGCCATCGGCGCGACGCGCGACGGCAGTCTGGCGCGCCTGCCCGGCACGCGCGATGGCGCGAGTGGCGTCGGCCGCAGCGCCCAGCGCGTCAAGGCTGATGTCGTCGGAATAGGCGAACGCGGTTTTTTCGCCCGAGATCGCGCGCACGCCGACGCCCTGGTCGATGTTGAAGCTGCCGGATTTGACCTGGCCTTCTTCCAGGCTCCAACCTTCGGAACGCGAATACTGGAAATACAGATCGGCGTAATCGACGTCGTGCGTGAGCAGGCGCCCAAACACCGGGGCAAGCTTGTCGGCGTCCAGTCCGTTTGGCGTCAGCAACATGGCTTCGGCTGAGCGAAACAGCTGCTCGGCGGTTTGAATGGGGACGAAAGCATCGGTGGGGTTCATGGCGGTATCCTGAAATGGGGTGCGGATTTACTTGGCGGTCGTCTCGCGCTTGGCGATGACCCGGCGTTCAACTACGTCGACTTCGATCTGTTTGCATGTGATGAAACGATGCTTGAGCACGGGGAGGCTCTTGCGCAAGCTGGCCTGGTAGCCGGGGTTGATATTTGCAATGGCCACACCGGAGCCGCGCGACAGCCGGTCGAGGACAACGCCCCAAGGGTCGACTATCATGCTGTCGCCATGGGTTTCGCGGCCCGACAAATGGTAGCCCCCCTGCGCTGGCGCAATCACATAAGCCAGATTTTCAATCGCGCGCGCGCGAATCAGCGTCTCGAAATGCGCACGCCCGGTGGTGGCGGTAAAGGCCGACGGCACCACGATGATGTCGACATCGGGCATGGCGCGATACAACTCGGGGAAGCGCAGGTCGTAGCAAATGGAGAGCCCGATGCGGCCAAACGGGCTGTTGACGACGACTGCCTTGTCGCCCGGTTCGATCAGCCTGGCTTCCTGATAACGCTCGTTGCCGAGGTCCAGGCCAAACAAATGAATCTTGTCGTAGCGCGCGACCTGTTTGCCGCGCTCATCATAAACCAAGCAGCTATTCCGGACCTTGTTCGCGGTGCCGGCCTCCAGCGGGATCGAGCCGCCAATCAGCCAGATCTGGTGCTTCTTCGCCATCTGCGACAAAAATGTCTGGATCGGGCCGTGGCCCTCCGCTTCGCGCACTTTCACCACATCGGCATCTTTCATCGCCATGATGCAGAAGAATTCGGGGAGCGCTACCAATTGCGCGCCCGCATCGACCGCAAGGTCGATCAACTGCTCCGCTTCGGCCAGATTCGCCGACACATTGGGTCCGGACGCCATCTGGATCGCCGCCACACGAACAGTGCCCGCCTGCGCTGCGGTTTTTTTGACCTGGGCACTTTTAGGGCGCGCCACAGTGGATTTGGTGATTTTCTTCGTCGTCATATTGTCATTCCACAATCAGGGTTCGGTCACCTGAGATTCAGTGTTGCCCTTGGTTTTTGGCAGTCGTTTCACATCAGGGGTCAACCACGGCCCGGTCACCATGTATTCCTGGCTGATGGCTTCTTCAAACGGATCACGCAGCAACTTTTGCGCTGCCAGCGCACCCACGCCTGCAAGTGGGCCACCGATCAAAGCGCCCGCCACAGCGATACCTTCGGACAACTTCGGGATCACCTTCATCCGCAGCTGAACGGATTCCTGATTGATATCGGCCAAGCCCGACATATTGACCTTGGCTGAGGGGCCGCGCATCTTGAAGTCATCGCTGTACACCACACCGCGCGCAATACGCAATGTGGCGCCGATTTCATCAAAGGCATAGCCTTCGTTGAAGATATCACGGAAATCGAAATTAAGCCGACGCGGCAACGACTGCAGGCTCAACACCCCGAGCAGTTTGCCAACACCCGGCTCAAGCTTGAGAAACTGGCCATCCCGTGCCTTGAAGTCGAGTTGCCCGGCCAGGGTCGCAAACGAAAAGTCGGCGGGCGAACCGGTCCACGTCGCATTTCCCTGAATATCAACGCTGCCGCGCTTGAGGGTGCCTGGATAGCCAAACCGGGCCAGAAACTTGCCGGCATCCAGCACATTCAGGCTCATGTCCGCACGGGTTTCGCTGGTGCCGCTATCGCGCCACAGGCCGCTCATCTGCAACACGCTGTCGGGGTGCGTCAGCCGCAGGTTTTCGATAACCAGGCCTTGCGGCGCGCCACGCGCCACCGCCTCCAGCCGTCCCATCGTGCGCGACTGGAGACGAAAATCCTCCACGCTCAAATCGAGTATCGGGAATTCAGCCCCCTTCAGGTTAATGGCAGTCGCCACGCCGGTTGCAGGACTCGCATCCGGAATCGTCAGCTGCTTGAACTGTGCCGATACACGGGCGGGCTGTTCCCGCAAGGATCGCGATGCCCCTTGTGGGTACTCCGAGCCACTACGGGCTGAAGCCCCTGTGGAATCGTATACACTGGCCGGGCGATACGTCAGCACACCATTCAACTCGTGGCCACTCACCTGGGTGCGGAACAGGCCATTGCGGGTGCGTCCCTGAAGGCGAACATCCTGATATCGCCGCCCCATCAAGTCGAATACATCAAAACTCAGGTCCATCGAGGTCAGCGACAAGGGATCGTCGTCGTTGCCTCCCGGCAGCAGCGCCAGCCAGCCGGAAAAATCCAGTCCCCGCCCGACGCCGGCCAGGCGCAAACCCGGCTCGTTGGGGATCACCGCCGCGCCACCAAAACGAACTTCGCCGCGCGCAAAGCGCCCTTCCCGTGTGTTGCGCCATACCGCCCCCACGGTGCTGCCAAACTGAATTTCCTGCTGTTGCCCATCGGCCTGTGGCTGGCTGGTGACCAACAGCGATAGCGGCTGCTCAGCTGGCTTTGCCAGCGGCGCCGGCAAACTGGACGCCAGGCCCTTCAGATCGGACTCAATCCGGACACGCTCTCCCCCGAGTTCCAGGTCGACTTGTCCGCGCCAGGCCGCCTGCCCCGACAGGCGCTTGTCCCATGGGGCACCGAGCCAGGGTGCCAGGCCGGCAGCGGTCGCGCGACCCCGTGCCAGAATCTGCACCTGGCCATTTCGCGTCAAAGTGTCGATGCTGAGCGGCCCGCCCAGAAACTGGGCGGTCATGTTTTTTGCGGTCAGACTGTTGCCGGTGAAATCGATGTCGCCACGCACCTGGTCCACCCGGGGCAGACCGGACGGAAACAGGGTGCCGTTCAACAATGAAAGCCGACCCGCCAGCGTGGTGTCGCGGCTATGGCGCAGCGGCACATGCAGCTTCAGCGCCAGCCGCGTCGGGCCGCTGCCGCTCAGCGTATCGGTAAAGCCGCGCAGTATCCCCCCGACCGGGCTGAAGTTCGCAAAGCGGATGAAGTCCTGGAGCGGGCCGTTGGCCTCGCCTTCGATATGCAACTGCTCTTCATGATGGATCAAATCCGGAATAACGGCTTTAACCGGGGACAAGGCCACGCCATATATCCGCGCCTGACTGGACGTGATCTCCATTGCCTTGCCCTGGAACAGCACGCGCGCATGAATGCCATCAATGCGTGGCCATCCCTGCGCATAGTCGAGCACAGCATCCTTGACCTGAGCCTCAAGACGAAACTTCCCCTTGCCCTGCTCAAACGGAAACTGCGTCACGTCGCCCTGCAAGGTCAGCCGCACATCGTCGGAATGGCCAGCCTTGAACCCGGTCTTGAGCCAGTTGACCGTGTCGTCGCCGATTTTATTGGGCAGATAACGGTACACCGCCGTGCCATCGACGCGGGTCAAATGAACGCCCAGGTCGACTATGCCGGGCTGACCGGCAAGCAGCTCATAGCGCCCCTTGGCCGTGCCGGCCGCGTCGGGATTGGCGAAAGCCGCCTCATCCAGCGTTAACATCCGGCCGCGCGCCGTTTTTTTCCAATGGCCTTGCGCGCGTATTTCATCAAACCCCAGGACCGGATCACGGAACAGCGTGGGAAAATGGATCGCCAGCTTCCGGGAATCAAGCGTGAACACCCCTGCCCGCGCATCGCCTTCGATGTGGCCCGACAGGTTTTCGATCCCCGGCTGGTTGCCCGACGCCGCGACGCCCAGGCCGGTGAACCGGGCAGCAATGCTGAAATTGTCCAGCCCCGGCTCTGCGCCATTCCAGCGAAACCGGAGTGTGTCAAACCTTCCCCGCGCTTGCAGGGCCTGCAAGCGCGTGCGCAACGCTGCGTCCAGCGGCAAGCTTGGCAGTACGGATTCCCAGCCGCTCAGACCAAAAGCCTTGGCAGTGATCTCGTGCGACCGGGCATTCCAGGCCACCCCCACACTGAACGGAGCGCTCAACGCTGACCCCGGGCGCGCAATACGCAGGTCTTCAAACGTCACGCGACGGCCGTCTGCATCCTGTTTCCACGTCACTTGCCCGAGCAGTTGCGCCAGCCGCAAAGCGGGCAGGTTTTCGCCAAGCACGGTTTCGACCGCTCGCAGATTGAACCCTGCGTCTACCTGAGTCAGCGTGCCGCGTTCAAAATCAAACGTGACATGCAATGCCCCTGCACCCTGCTGGGGTTGATAAGGCAGCTCCAGCCAGGGCGCCAGATTGAGGAACGACACCACTGCGACCCGGGTCTCGATGCGCCCGCTCCAGGTTTTGACGTCGTCCGGCTTGCGGGCTGTCCACTGCGCATCGACCACCAGCGGCCGCGCCAGACTGGCTGGCGGGGTGGCCGACAAGTGCAGACGATGACTGCGGAGCGCGTTGGTCAAGCTGAAATCAGCCACGTTCAGCGTCACCGGCGGGGCATGGCGCACCTCATCCAGCCAGGTCAGCGTGGCCTTGCTCACGTGCACCCGACCCTGACGCAACAGCCAATTGATAAATCCGCTGTCGGACGCCGCCGGGTTGACCGGAATCCCGCCTACATAAAAATGGCCGTCCTGCGCGCGCCGCACCCCCAACGTCAATCCCTGCAGTTCGATATGGCTGAATCGCGGTTCCAGAAAAAGCAGGGAACGCCAGGAGAAAGTTGCCTTGAGTTCAGGCAAATACAGCGCCGAACGATCCTGCTGATCGTACAGGCGAACGCCCTGCAGACGGAACTCAGGCCGCGCCTGCTGCCACACGCCGGACACGGCTTCGAGCGTGACCCGCTGACCCAGCGCCCGCGACATCACGTTCGCCACGGTGTCGCGGTGATCGGCAATATTGGGTAACACCCAAAAATACATCAAGGCGGCTGCGGTCGCAAAACCCAGCGCAGCCAGTGCGGCCAGCACACCCAGGCCACGCACAGCGCGGCGCAATCCTAAAGAAAACACTGCGGAAACGGTCATAAATCAGGGGTCTCAGATGCCTTGATTCTATGCGTTAACACCCGCCTTGCGGGGCAAATGCGCTGTAAATTCTCCCCTTCACGCGTCAGTAAAACGGTGGATTTGTCGCCGGTCGCGCTTGGTGGGGCGGCCCTTGATTGCTGCAGCGGGGTTGACAGACAACTTATGCTCGCTGGCCTGTTGCTGACGACGCGCAAGACTTTCGGGCGCTTCTGCATACAACTGCTGCGCAACGGGCGCCGGGCCGCGTTGCATCGACAACGCACGCACCGTCAGCATCCAGACATGATCGCCGACCTGAATTTCCAGCCGGTCTTGCGGCCCGATTTCACGCGCCGGTTTGACGCGATCGCCATTGAACTTGACTCGACCCTGCTCGATTGCCTGTGTGGCAAGACTGCGGGTCTTGAAAAAGCGTGCGGCCCACAACCATTTGTCGAGCCGCATTTTTTCGGGGGGTGTTTTTTCAGTGGCCATGGGTACGCTCCGCGAAGGCCCACACATGAATCGATTCGGCAAGGGTGGGCGATTGAATCGTGTCGGCACCCCGGATGGTAAACCACAGGGCACACGCTTCGGTTGCCTGGTGGATACGCGTGCAGGCGCGTTCATGCGGCCCTGTCACGGTGTGGCCGGTACAATGATCGGCTTTTTACGAATAGGAAGCTCCATGCCCAAGATTCTCGCTTTGTCCGGCAGTATCCGTCGCGACTCCTGGAACCGCAAACTGATCCAGACCGCTGTGGACGCTGCGCAGGCAGCAGGGGGCGATGTCACCCTGATCGACCTGGCCGATTATCCGCTCCCACTTTATAACGGCGACCTCGAAGACAAGGACGGCCTGCCCGACAATGCCCTGCGCCTGAAAGCCCTGTTCAAGGAGCATGATGCCCTGCTGATCGCCAGCCCCGAGTACAACAGCTCGATCCCGCCGCTGCTGAAAAACACCATCGATTGGGTGTCGCGCGAGTGGCAAGGCGAATCGGGACTGGTGCCTTATCAGAACAAGGTCGCCGCCATCATGGCGGCCTCGCCCGGCTCGCTGGGTGGCATGCGGATGTTGCCGCATCTGCGCCAGATTCTGAATGCGCTGGGCGTGCTGGTACTGCCCGGACAGTTTTCGCTGACGGATGCAGACACGGCCTTTGATGCGGAAACCGGTGTGCTGAAATCGCCCGCGCGGATGCATAGCATGGTGCTGGAGTTGGTTCAAACGCTTGCACTTCTGAAGCGAGCATAAAAAACGCCGGGTAACCGGCGTTTCAGACTGCAGAAGTGTTCGAGTGTTGCTTATTTGTAAACTGTCACACTCTGGCTGGCGGTATTGCCTGCGCCATCCCATGCCTGCACGGTGACGTAATGCGCGCCTTTTGCTGTCTTGCGCAGGTTCCAGTTGTAGTTGATCGAACCGCCATTGGCTACGGAAACTTCCTTGCCATCGATCGTCAGGCTGATTCGGGTCACGCTCTGGTTATCGGTAGCAGAAGCCGACACAATCTGTCTGCCGCCCGACAGCGTCATGCCATTTTTAAGGTTGAAGTTGCTGATAACCGGCGCCACCATATCGTTGCCGATCGTCACAGACACCGAGGGGGACGTTCCCACATTGCCCGCTGCGTCATACGCCCTGGTCGTGAGCAAATAGGCACCATCAGCGTACGGAGCCGTATCCCAGGCAAAAGCGAATGGGGCAACATCGTCTGAAATCACCTTGATGCCATTCACGTAGAGTTCAGCGCGCGTCACGCCGACGTTGTCGGAGTAATTGACATCAACCGGAACAATCGAGGTCACGTTCCCGCCGGTGGGCGAGGTAATACTGATCACCGGAGATTGCGTGTCGGCTGCCACCACATTGCGCGCGGCGGCCACTGCCCTGGCGGCGTCGATTCGACCGGCACCGTAATACGGGTCAAATCCGGCCGTACCCAGATCGACAGCGGTGGATTTGAGAATGGTGTCGATATCAGCCGGGCTCAACGTGCTGTTGGCTGACATCATCAGCGCCACAGTAGCCGCCGTAATCGGACTGGCAAAGGATGTACCGGATACATTGGCATAGCCGCCGCCACGGGTGGGCGCGTAAATGCTGAGGCCGGGCGCAGCAAGGTCGATAAAGTTGCCATACGTGGACCAGCTGGTGCGCGCGTCGTTGCTGTCGGTGGCGGATACGCTCAGCAAGGTGTCGCTCGCTGCGGTATTGTCCAGAACGCCGCTGTTGCCACCCGCCACCACGACCACGCCGCCCTTGTTGCGCAGGTATTGCGCGGCTGACTGAACCGCAGAACTGCCGGATACGCCGTAGCTGATGTTCACCACTTTGGCCCCGTTGTCTGCGGCCCAGTTGATGCCTTGCGCAATGGTGCTGTAATAAGCATAACCATCAGGATCAGCAATTCGAACCGGCATGATCCGGGCGCCCCATGCAACACCTGCGCTGCCCACGCTATTGTTACCCGACATCGCCGCCGCGCCTGAGACAGACGTGCCGTGCCCGTGCACGTCCGAGGTGTCCGCATTGTTGTTGTATACATTCCAGCCCGGAACCATGTTGGCGACCAGATCAGGGTGAGTCCCGTCTACGCCGGTATCCAGAATGGCAATGGTCACGCCGCTGCCATTGGCCGCATCCCACGCAACGGGCGCCTGAATTTTCGGCAAGGCCCAACTATTCGATAACGCAGGATCATTCACCGTGGCTGCAGGCGCCATTGCCATGTCGAGTTCGACATACTTCAGATTGCGGTTTTTGCGCAGAATTTTCATGATCGCCACTTCACTCACGCCAGCAGGCAACTCAAGAACATAGGTGTTGATCTGCCGGAAATGCCCTCTGGGAACGACGTTATGCGTCTTCAGAATTTTTTCGAACTCGGCGTCGGACAAGCCGGCACGCGGTGCCACCAGCAAGCGGCCTTTGGCCCACCCGACAACGGCGCCAGAACTGACCGGGATTTCAACCGTCTTATCCGGCCTGTTGACTGATGCCGCATGACCAAGCCCTGCATATCCGGCGAGGATGGCGACCAGCGTCAGGCTGAGGGTAAAGCCCAGACCGCTACCGGTACGGTAGCAAAGACGGCTATCGGTTGAACGAACGGGGAATGGGCAGTTGTGCGACATGGCGGCTCCTTGAATCAATAAACTGCCTGAATCCAGGGCGCAACGCAGCAACCATAAATGATTTCACTCCATGGCAGCCCCGCTGTCTTGATCCAAGACCGGAAGCTTTGCGTCCCCAACTCACGATGGGTTTGCCCCTGTACGGGTTACCAACAGTAACGACGACATTCCGACAAACTTTAGCCGCGCCGAACACCAACCAAAAATTATTTGTATCTGTATCCCAATCCCCACCACCATGCAGTTCCGGCCGGTTTTGGCGTAAAGAAGCGCTGGATTTGGAAACCTTGTTTTACGGATACAGACGCCCTGCCGCCGCCGGGGGCGGACAGGAAAAACTTCACGGCATTACATTTCCAGCATTCTGTCTTTGGCTACAAAATATTTGCGGGCATGCGCAACCAGCTGGGCATCGCTCGGATGATCGACCGTCTCCACCCCAATAATCTTGTCCACCATTTCATGGTCGTGTGCATGGACATGCTTGATCAATTCGAGCTTGGCGTGTCCGGGGCCGACGATCAGAATTTCCGTGGCACCCTTCATGGCTTCGACGACATCATGATAGTAATGCGGGTCTTCTGGCTGACGGCTGCCGCTGACCGAACCCCGCTTGCGTTGCAGATGGCGCGGGGGATTGACGGGCTGTACCACCGACTTTTCGACATCGTCGGGGCTGATGTGAATCACGTGGGCTTCGTTGTGATCGAGCCAGACAACTGCATGGTAATGAGACATAGATTCCCTTTCGATGGGTAAGGTCTTGCTCCCCTCAGCTTAGGGCGCGTCAGGATGGAATCAAGGGCGGCGGCTCATCCGCCCCTGAATAAACTATTTCACGGCTTCTTTCAGTTGATCGAGGATGGCCGGATTTTCCAGGGTGGAAATGTCCTGGGTGATTTCCTCGCCCCTGGCAATCGCCCGCAACAGGCGCCGCATGATCTTGCCGGAACGGGTTTTGGGCAGGTTGTCGCCAAAGCGGATTTCATCGGGCTTGGCGATGGGGCCAATTTCCTTGGCTACCCAGTTGCGCAGGTCGGCCACGATTTTTTGGGCTGCTTCGCCGGTCGCGCGCGTGCCTTTCAGCACCACATACGCCACCACCGCTTCGCCCTTGATGTCATGTGGACGCCCGACTACGGCGGCTTCGGCCACCAGCGGATTCGACACCAGCGCCGATTCAATTTCCATGGTGCCCAAACGATGGCCGGACACGTTCAACACGTCGTCGATGCGGCCCATGATCCAGAAATAACCATCCTTGTC
>JADMKH010000165.1:7404-9951 GCA_018780025.1 Thiobacillus sp. | reverse complement strand
GCAGTTCGTCGCCGGTGAGGATGAGCCGCGCCTGACCGCCGCCGAACAGCTGCGGAAACAGTTCGCCCATGTGCTGGTTGACGGTGTCGAAGGTTGCCTTGAGCTTGGCGCGCGATTCCTGGTCGATGCGCTGGATCGCAGCTTCCAGCGTGGTGACGGCTTCCAGCAGGTCGGCGCATTGCGCGGCCAGATATTCACTGCGTTCCTGCGCCTGGGTCAGTTCGTCCAGTGCGGCCAGGTTGACCGCGCCCAACGCGGCGATCTCGTTCTGCAGGCGGCTGATCTGGGCCTGCAGTTGAGCGGGCTTGGGGCTGTCGGCCAGGCTGGATTCGAGCACGGTTTCGTCAGCCTCGGCTTCACGCAATTGCAGCTCAAACTGCGACTGCGTCAGCATCGCTTCCTGGTCCTTGAGCTTCAGTTGTTCGATGGTGCGGCGCAAGGGGTCGAGCCCCTGCTCGCAGCCGAGCCGGGCTTCGTCGTGGCTGCGCAGCTGGGCGGTCAGGCCTTCCAGCGCATCGCGCGCGGCGGCCAGCGCGGTTTCGCAGGCGGTGCGCGTTTCCAGCGCTTTCTGCAACTCAACATCCAGCGCGTCGGCCGGCAGGCGGCCGAGTTCTTCGCGGGTTTGCTGCAGTCGCGCCTCGTCGCTGGCGATTTCCTGATCGGTGCGTTCGAGGGTCTCGCTGAGTTCCCTGATCTTGTTGGTGCAGGTGGTGAGCGCAAAGCCCGCTTCCTGCTGGCGCCGCTCGGCCGCGCGTTGCAGTTCACGCGCCTCGAACACCGCACGGTCGGCCTGGTCGCGCTTCTGCCGCGCAGCGTTCAGTGCATCATGCGCCACATCGCTTTGCGCGCGGTATTCCTTTAGGCGCATCTCAACGGTTTCCAGGGTGTTGCGCTCGGTTTCGATTTGATGGGTAACTTCTTCGAGTTCCTGGGTGATTTGCGTCGCCCGGCTTTGCACCCGTTCCACAGCCTGTTGCAGGCGCAGCAGTTCCATTTGTGCGGTGTGGTGGCGGCTTTGGTTCTGCCCGGTTTGTGCGCGCAACGCCTGGATTTCGCGCTGGCGCTCCATGTGGCTTTGCTGGGCCTCGGCGTGGGCGGCGTCCAATCGCGTCACCTCTTCACGCAAGTGAATCGCGTCCGCGGCCAGCTTTTCCAGTTCGCGTCCACGCGCAAGAATGCCTTCCACCGCCGTGTGCGGTCCATGAAAGGTGACGCTGTGGCGGGTGAACACATGACCCTGCGGGGTCACCACGCATTCGCCGGTGTGCAAACTGCCCCGGCGAGATTGTGCCGCATCCACATCATGCGCCCAGTACACGCCACCTAGCCAGTCGGCGAGCACCGCGTGGGCAGCGGCATCCTCGCTGTCGATTTTGCTCGTCAGCAGTTCTGATGCCGGCGAGCTTGCCGCGCCCTGTCCACCCCACACCGTAAGCCGCGCTGGCGGCGCATCGACAAACCAGCCAGACTGCGCATCGGATGAAATGGCCTGCAGGCGCTCGCGCAAAACGGCTTCGACCGCGGCTTCCCAGCCTTTGTCTACATTCAATGCTTCCCAAAAACGCGGTGCACTATCCAGACCGCGCTGTTGTAGCCAGGCGCCGAGTTTTTCGTCGGCCTTGAGACTTTCCTGCAGCTTTTTCAGTGCGGCGAGTTCGGCTTCGGTCTGATGCAAGGCCTTACGCGCGGCTTCGAGTTCGCGCATGTGTTGCGCGCGCGCTGCGTCCAGTTCAGGCAAGTCCGTTTCAGCGGCCTTGAGCCCGCTCAGAGCAGTCGCCAGGGTCTGCGCGAGTTCCTCCAGTTCGGCCTGTTTTCTGGACAGGCCGCTTGCATCCGGTCGCGGCAGTTGTGCCTGCTCCTGAGCGAGTCTGCGCTGACGGATGTCCAGTTGTTCGAGTTGACGCCTGGTGTGGCCAAGGCTGTTTTCGTCGACCTGACGCGCCTGTTCGCCTTGCGACACTGCGCGCTGCGCCTCACCCACGCCCTGCTGCGCTTCGCGTAGCGCGGCTTCTTTTTGCGGCAAGGTGCTATCGGTGGCCTGACGTGCGGTGGCTTCGGCTTCAACCAGTGTGGCTTCCAAGCCGGGCTGCTGCGCAGTCACATCATTCAATGCGTCGTCCGTCGCGCCACGGCGTGCCTGCTGGCCGTCTACGCGCGCAGCCAGTTCCTGCACCTGACGAACCAGCCGGTCACGGGTGGCATTCTGGTGCGCCATGCTCTGTTCGATACGCGCGACTTCGGATTGCGCCTGGTAATACGCCGCCTGTTGCGTGTTCAGCGTGTCCTGCCCGGCAAACTGGGTCTGGCGCGCGGTTTCAAGCAGAGATTCAATGTGGCGCAGCCGCGCCGTTTCCGCCTCCAGCCTGTTTTGCGCTTCGGTCAAATCCTTTTCGATACGCGCACGCTGCTGGGACGCATCGTGTTTTTTTGCAAACCACAGGCTGTGCTGGGAAAACGTCATGTCGGCCTGCAGGCTGCGATAGCGCTGGGCGACTTCAGCTTGCGCAGCGAGCTTTTCGACCTGGGTTTTGAGTTCGCGCTGGATGT
>JADMKH010000165.1:0-7394 GCA_018780025.1 Thiobacillus sp. | reverse complement strand
GGATGTCCTCGACGCGGTTCATGTTGGCGCGGGCGTCTTTCAGCCGCGCTTCGGTTTCCTTGCGGCGCTCCTTGTATTTGGACACCCCGGCCGCTTCTTCCAGGTAGCCGCGCAGCTCCTCGGGCTTGGCCTCGATCAGGCGCGAAATCATGCCCTGCTCGATGATGGCGTAAGCACGCGCGCCGACGCCGGTACCGAGGAACAGGTCGGCCACATCGCGCCGCCGCACCCGCATGTTGTTGATGTGATAGGTGGAGTCGCCACTGCGGTCGAGCACGCGCTTGACCGATATCTCGGCGTATTGCGACCACTGCCCGGCGGCGCGCCCGAGTTCGTTGTTGAACGCCAGTTCCACCGACGCGCGCGACGCTGGCTTGCGGGTGCCGGAGCCGTTGAAAATCACGTCCTGCATCGACTCGCCGCGCAGATTCTTGGCCGACGATTCACCCAGCACCCAGCGCACCGCATCGATCACATTGGATTTGCCGCAGCCGTTTGGACCCACCACGCCAGTCAGCTGCGCGGGGACGGGAATCACGGTGGGATCAACAAAACTCTTGAAACCGGCAAGTTTGATGTGGGTTAGACGCAAAACCTTGGGACCTTAGCTTTTTCCTGACCCCAAATCAAAACTCGCTTTGTCGCCTTCGCCTTGCCGTGCTGAAGCACTGTCTGCGGCTCGGCTTCGCGCCATTTTTGATTTGGAATCGGATTTATAATGGTGTCTCCAAACGCCCTCTCCGGGACGTTTTTGTGCCGCCATTCTACACCGAGCTTTTTATGTCCTCCACACCTGCCAAATCCCTCGAAACCTTCCCCAACCCAAAGTTGGGGCGCGACTTTCATATTCACATGGAAATCCCTGAATTTACGTGCCTTTGTCCCAAGACCGGACAGCCGGATTTCGCCACGCTCATTCTCGACTACATTCCCGACCAGACCTGCGTCGAACTCAAGAGCCTGAAACTCTATATGTGGAGCTTCCGCGAGGAAGGCCATTTCCATGAGGATGTCACCAACCGGATACTCGATGACCTGGTCAGCGTGACCAGGCCGCGCTTCATGCGTCTGACTGCCAAGTTCTATGTGCGTGGCGGTATTTTCACCAACGTGGTAGCCGAACACCGCATGGAAGGCTGGCAACCCGCCCCGCGCGTCGACCTTACGCAGTTCGAGCATCAGTCGAATACACGCGGATAAATACTTGTATTATATTGGAATTGATTTCGGAACCTCGGGTGCGCGCTGTTGCGTCATCGACGCCGAAGGCGCCATCGTGGCCGAGGACACGCGCGACTTCGGCACGCTGCAAGAATACGAGCGCGCGGATATCTGGCGCGAGGCCTTGTGGGATCTGCTCGCGGCCTTGCCGCCGGCGATTCGCTCGCAGCTGTCTGCCATCGCGCTCGACGGCACCTCCGGCACCGTGCTCGCCTGCGACGCGGAACTCGCGCCGCGTCATTCACCGCTGCTATATAACGACGATCGCGCCGTCGACGAAGCCCGGCTGATTGCAACGATCGCCCCGCCGGGCCATCCCGCCGCCGCGGTCACCTCTGGCCTTGCCAAGGTGCTGTGGTTGAAAAAATGGCTCGGCCACACCGGCGCACGGCTCTACCTCAACCAGGCCGACTGGCTCTCGGGCTTGCTGACTGAACAAGCGGGGGTTTCCGACTATCACAACGCGCTGAAAATGGGGCTCGACCTCGACACGCTGACATGGCCGGCCTGGGTGGATCACCTGGCCGATGTCGGCACCCTGCCGACGCCGGTTGCACCAGGCACCCTGATCGCCACGGTATCCCGCGCACGTGCGCGCTATCTGGGCGTTCAGCCCGGGTGCAGGGTGCATGCCGGCACCACCGATTCCATCGCGGCGTTTCTGGCGGCCAACGTCAACCGCAGCGGCGATGCCGTCACCTCGCTTGGCAGCACCCTGGTGCTAAAACTGCTGTCTGACACCCGGGTGGAATCGACCGGGCATGGCGTCTACAGTCACTGGTTCGGCGCGCGCTGGCTGGCGGGGGGGGCCAGCAACACCGGCGGTGCGGTGCTGCGGCAGTTTTTCGACGACCGCACGCTGGCTGCACTCAGCGAAAAAATCGATCCCAATATCGCCAGTCCGCTCGACTATGTGCCGTTGCCGCGCACGGGCGAACGCTTCCCGGTCAACGACCCTGCGCTCGCACCACGCCTGTCGCCGCGCCCGGCCGACGACGCGGCATTCCTGCATGGCCTGCTGGAAAGTCTCGGCCGGATCGAAACGCGGGGTTACGGTCTGCTGGCTGAACTGGGCGCCACGCCTGTGCAACGGGTCGAAACCGCCGGTGGCGGCGCGCAAAACCCCGCCTGGACACGCATCCGCCAACGCTTGCTTGGGGTGCCGGTAAGCCGTGCCGCCCACACCGAAGCGGCCTATGGATCTGCATTGCTGGCGCGCGATGGCTTGCAGCGCTTTCAATGAATACCCGCCCAAGCCTCGCCGCGCCTACAACTAAAGTTGTATATCAATCGGTAATTCTTTGTCCTATGGTGATGTCATTCACCGCGCTGCGGACACCATACTAACTTCCGATAAATTCTGTCTCGCCCTGCGGTAAGCCCAAGGGGGACAGCGTCATGAAAATCCGCAATCACCTGTTGACACAGGATGATGGACAGGCAACAGCCTATGCGGCCAGCCCCAATACCGGGGGCATCATCGCGCCGCGCTTTCTGATCCTGCACTACACCGCCAGCAGCAGCGCGGCGAGCACCGTGGCCTGGTTTCAGGATCGGGCGTCGCGCGTCTCGGCGCACCTGGTCATCGCGCGCGACGGCACCCCCACCCAACTGGTGCCATTCAATCGTGAAGCCTGGCACGCTGGCCGCTCAAGCTGGGGCAGCCTGTCCGGCCTGAACCGCACCAGCATCGGCATCGAACTCGACAATGCCGGCTGTCTGGTGCGCAGCGGCGGCAAATGGGTCTCGCCGCTCACCCGTCGCAGTTATCCCGACAGCGAAGTCACCGTCGCCACGCACAAAAACGATCCGCCCGGCACTGCGCCCAGCGGCTGGCACGCCTACACCTCAGCGCAGATTGAATCCACGCTGGAATGCGGGCTGGCCCTGTCCAGGCAATACCCGCTCGCCGACATACTCGGCCACGACGACATTGCCCCGGGGCGCAAGCGCGATCCGGGGCCGGACTTTCCGATGGAGTCGGTACGCGCCCGTCTGCAGGGCCGTGGGGATGATCATCCCGAACGCTATCGCACCACCGGGCGGCTGTTTATCCGAAGCGGCGCCGGCCCCGGGTTCGCCCCCCTGCCGGGTACGCCGGTGCCGCCTGGCACCGAGGTCGAGGTGCTGGCCAAACAGGGCCTGTGGTGGCAGGTCGACGTCGTGGGCGAAGTCAACGGGGTGATGGATATCGTTGGCTGGTGCCACAGCCGGTATCTGGCTTCGGCCGCTCCATAAGTCTGTTCCTGATCGATTTTTCATTCATCTTTTTACAGGGGAACGCAATGCCAAAAGCCGCCAAGCCTTCATCCAAAAAATCCGATGCGGCTGCAATGCGCTATTGCTCACAGCCGGTACAACATCCCAGACAGTTCGACCCCAGCGTGGATGCGCTGCGCGCCCGTGCCATTATCAGTGGCAGCAAAAAATGGGTGAACGGTACCCAGCTAACGTATTACTGCTATAAAGCCGGCGATGCGGTGCCTGTCGCCTGGCGGGGCAGCCCAACGGATATTCGCGAAGTTGGCGTGGCATTTGATACCTGGTTCAAACTCGGCATCGGCATCAGTTTCAAGGAAGCCAGCCGCCCTGAAGACGCCACCCTGCGCATCGGTTTTGACCCACAGGACGGTTCCTGGTCCTACGTTGGCCGCGACAACCTGGGCATTCGCGACCCACTCGCCCGCACCATGAATTTTGGCTGGGCGCTTGACACAGCCTACGGCAAAGACACCGCCCTGCATGAAATCGGTCATGCAATCGGCCTCGAGCACGAACATCAAAACCCCTACGCCGGCATTACATGGGACCGCGAGGCTGTCAAAACCTATTTCAAGGGCCCGCCCAACAATTGGGACCTGCAGCAAATCGAATGGAATATTCTCCGCAAGATTCCGCCCTCAGAAGTCAAAGGAACCGTCTGGGATCCCAACTCGGTAATGGAATATGCCTTTAGCCCCGGACTCATCATCGAGCCCGCGGCCTACCGCAACGGCTTGCGCCCCAAAGGCGGGCTGTCCAAAGCAGATGCAGCCTGGATCGTTGAATCCTATCCCTGTGCCAAACCCAAGGTCGTGGTTCCCACGCTGGAAGTTGGCCTATCGCAAAAGCTGGCCATCAAGGCGGGGCAAACCCGCGTCTTCAATTTCACCCCCAAGCGAACGCGCACCTACCGAATGGGCACCTTTGGCAACTCGGACACCGTCATGGTGCTGTTCGAGACCACCTCATCGGGCAACGTGGAAATTGCGGGGAACGATGACAGCGGGACCGATTTGAACGCCCGCATCGACATGCGTTTGATCAATGGGCGGCGCTATCAGATAGGCATCCGGCTGTATTACGCAGAAGTCGCGGCCGACACCGCGATCATGGTGTGGTAAATCACGCGATGAGCGACCAGCCCACCTCGCTCGATTGGGACAGCGTTCACGCGCAGGAATGCGCATCCATACGCGAGCCCGATGGCCGCTGTGATGGCCCGGACCGCCCGATGACCGGGCTGGCTTTTTCCGGTGGCGGAATCCGCAGTGCCACCTTCAACCTGGGCATTACCCAGGCGCTGGCCGAACTCAAATTGCTGCGGCAGTTCGATTACCTGTCGTGCGTATCCGGCGGGGGGTATATCGGCGGCTGGCTATCTGCCTTTATCCATCTCAAATGCAACGGCCGGGTTGAGGAAGCGGAAGACAAACTCAAAACCGGAGGCCCGGAAAATTCAGCGGTGCGTTTCCTGCGCAATTACAGCAACTACCTCACACCCAAAGCCAGCTTTTTCTCCGCCGACACGCTGACAGCGGTGGCCACTTATTTGCGTAACCTGTATCTCAACCTTACCTTGTTGCTGTTGTTGCTGGGCGGCGTGCTGTTGTTGCCGCGTTTACTGATGTGGTTTGTTCGCTGGCTGGCGGGATGGGAAAGTGGCCAGCCCGCAGCCGCCGCCAACACCCTGCCGCTGTTTGTGGGCGGCGTAGCGTGCATTTTCATCGCCATGGTATTTATCGGGCTCAATCTGGGTAGCCGGAACGCTTTCAAATCCCGCCCCTTCCATACCCGACAAGGAGGCGTCCTGCTTTTTGTCGTGCTGCCTGCCCTGCTGTCGTCCTGGCTCATCGCTTATGGCTTCTATGTTGACGCAGCACGCATCAACAAAATTTCACTCTTTGCATGGGTGATATGGGGGATGCTGATCTATGTTCCGCCCTGGCTGGTGGGGTGGTCGCTGGGCCGGTTTCTCAGTCGGCATAACCCCGGAAAGACGCCATTCAGCGCAGGAAAACTGTTCCGGATGGCGCTCTATGCCTTGCTTGCAGGTGCACTCGGGGGACTGCTGCTGGCGGCTTTTGGCGAGGTCACTCAACGTATTCCGCGTGGAGAAAACCGCGACATCGGCTCCTGGATCGCATCAGCCCTGGCCACGGCGCTGTTGCTGAAGTTTTATTCGCTGACGGTGGTCGGCCACATCGGCTTGATGGGACGTTATTTTTCGCACGAATCACGCGAATGGTGGTCACGGCTCGGCGGCTGGGTGCTACTGGTCGCCCTGGTATGGGCGGCAGTGTTCAGCATTGTTTATACTGCTCCGGTGTTCTTCAGTTGGGCACACGACGCTGTAATCGCAGCGGGCGGCATCGGTTGGGTCATCTCCACCGCAGCCGGGGTCATGCTGGGTCGAGGCGCAAAAACGGCGGGGGACACGCATAGCAACTGGCGCGACCTGGCGGCGCAAGCCATGCCCTATGTCTTCATCGTGGGCCTGTTGGGTTTATTGTCGCTGGGTTTGCACAAATTATTGCAGTTCCCGGCGTTTTGCATGAATTGCCAGGAGCCAGCGGCTGCCAACGGTTTATTTCTCAAGGCGCTCTATCTGGAAGCGCCCGCTTTCCAGCAACCCGACATCGGCTGGGTCGCCATTCTTTGCGTGGGCAGCTTCGCCGCGGCGACTGCACTGGCCGCACGCATCGACGTCAACCTGTTTTCGATTTACCACTTTTACCGTCAACGTCTGGTTCGCTGCTATCTGGGGGCATCGCGCTGCAAATTGCGCGTACCGCATCCCTTTACCGGATTTGACCCGCGTGACGACCTCAAACTGGCCGACCTTTGCCACATCGTCGATGGCAAACCGCAATTCCAGCGCCCCTACCCCATCCACAACACGGCAATGAACCTGGTGGCGGGCAAACAACTGGCCTGGCAGGAACGGCGCGCCGCTGCGTTTGCTTTCACCCCCTGGGCATCGGGTTACAGCTTTACATTACCCGATGAAAAGGGGCTGCTGGTCAGCCATTACCGCCCCACCGCGCAATACATGGAAGGCGTATGGATGGGATCTGCTATCGCCATATCGGGCGCAGCGGCTTCCCCCAACATGGGCTACCACAGCTCGCCTGCGCTGACTTTTTTAATGACGGTATTCAATGTTCGTCTCGGCCACTGGAGCCCCAATCCGGCAAACGAAGTCGAATGGACCCAGCACGATCCGGATTTTGGCGGAACGTATCTGTTGAAAGAATTATTTGGCCAGACCCAGTACGATTCCGCCTTTGTTTATCTGTCCGACGGCGGCCATTTCGAGAACCTCGGCATCTACGAACTGGTGCGGCGGCGGTGCGCTTGCATCGTGGCCGTCGACGCTGGCGAAGACGGCAAAAACCAATTCGAGGATCTCGGCAATGCCATCCGCAAATGCTATGCCGACTTTGGCGTAGTCATCGATATCCATGCCGAAGATCTGCAAAGCGGCTATTCGGCTGTTGGGCGCATTACTTACCCGGATGCACCGCCAGCCACGTTGATCTACATCAAGCCCCGCCTGACTGGAGCAGAACCCGCCGACTTGCTGAACTACAAGTGCACCCATCCGGGATTTCCACATGACTCAACTGCTGATCAGTGGTTCGACGAATCGCAGTTCGAAAGCTATCGAAAGCTCGGACACCGGATCGGTCGTGCCGTGCTGGAAGGTCCATTGATGACCGCAATCAATCGCCAGGCCGAGGTCGACAACGCCGAGCCCGTATTAGCCCAAGTCTGCGAAATCATCGGCGAACAATGCTCGCCAACCACTTGAGCGATGGGCAACATTAAGGCTCAGTGACACATCCCAGGAAGGCAAGAACCAAATTATTGATCCGGCACGCATAAACGGGATTGCATGTGTAGGTCGGCAA
>JADMKH010000189.1:1369-10106 GCA_018780025.1 Thiobacillus sp. | reverse complement strand
AACGCCTGTTCGGCTACCTCGAAGGCTCCGGCAAGATGATCCTCGCCGAGCCCGAAGCCCTGCTGACGGCAGCGTCGAAAATGCCGGGGCTGGACGGGCAGAAAATGTCCAAGTCGTACAACAACACGATTGCCCTGAGAGAAGATCCTGAGGTCATCACCAAAAAAATCCGCACCATGCCGACCGATCCTGCGCGCGTGCGCCGCACCGACCCCGGCAACCCCGCCAACTGCCCGGTGTGGCAGTTCCACCTGGTCTATTCAGACGACAGCGTGCGACAGTGGGCAACGATGGGTTGTACCAGCGCCAGCATCGGCTGCATCGAATGCAAGCAGCCGGTTATCGATGCGATCCTCGCCGAACTCGCCCCGATTCGTGAACGCGCACAGTATTACGAAGAGAACCCGGATCAAGTGCGCAACATCCTCGCCGATGGCTGCGAAAAGGCGCAGGAACTGGCGCGGGACACTATGCGCGACGTGCGCGAGGCGATGGGGTTGACGTTTGGTTGAGGCGGCTTATGGCTTGTAGGCGTTGAGTCGACCGCTGGCGTGTCAGGCGCATTGGGCCAAAGCAGCCCTCAAACCGGGGGCGTCAGATTTGGCGGCAATGGCTAAAGGCAAAACCCCATCTTCTGCATGGGCGGTCAGCTCAGCCTCGTTTACCCATGTTCAACAGGCTGACAATCGACACCGTCGGCTCCGCGAGATCGGCCAGCGTGTAGTGTTCGACATGCTCCAGAAATTGCCGCTGCGCCTCGAACAGGATGTTTTTCAGGGTGCAGTTTTTCTTGATGATGCAGACCGGGTCATCGCAGTTTACCGGTGCCAGCGTCGCTTCCATCAATTCGATCACGCTACGCAGATCAATGGCCTCCTTGGGCTGGCCGAGTTTGATTCCGCCATGTTGGCCGCGGCTTGCGTGGATCAGGCCCGCGCCAGCCAGCTTCTGCACGATTTTCATGATGTGGCTGCGCGAGACGTCGAATTGTCCGGCAATCTCTTGCACGGTCGACAGGCGGTCTTCCGGCATCGAAGCCAGATAAATCAGCACCCGAAAAGCATAGTCCGTATGTTTGGTTAGGCGCATGTGCTGAGTGTCTTTCTTTTGTCTATGTTCATTTTACTTGACCCGGCTTATTAGATTCACCTAATATTCCGCTTCAAACATTCATTTTGCTTGAATGTTTGAATATTCACTCATCATGAGCCAGGAGACATCATGCTATCTGCCGAAACGCTTGCAACGATCAAATCAACCGCCCCGCTGCTCGCCGAGCAGGGCAAAGCGATCACCGACCTGTTTTATTCCAGGCTGTTTGCGCAGCACCCGGAATTGCAGCATATTTTCAACATGGCCAATCAGGCGCAGGGCGAGCAATCCCGCGCGCTGGCCGAATCGGTGTTCATGTACGCCACCCATATCGATAAGCTGCAAAACCTGGGGCCCATGGTCAGCCGCATTGCCCACAAGCACGCCAGCTTGCAGGTTGCAGCCGAGCACTATCCGATTGTGGGGAAATATCTGCTGGAGGCCATCCAGGACCACTTGGGTCTGCAACCCGATCATCCCGTGCTCGGCGCTTGGGCTGAAGCGTATGCCCAACTGGCCGGCATCTTCATCAAGACCGAGGAAGGCATCTACAGCGATAACGCAATGAAACCCGGCGGCTGGCGCGGATTCCGCCCGTTTGTCATTCGCAACATCGAGGACGAGGCCAGTGGGATCAAGTCAGTGTATTTGAAGGCTGAGGATGGCAAGCCCATCGCCGATTTCGAGCCGGGCCAATACCTGGGTATTAAAGTCAGGGTGCCGGGGCACGAATATGACGAGATCCGCCAGTATTCCCTCTCAAACGCGCCGGGAAAAGATCACTACCGCATCACCGTCAAAGCCGAAAGTACGCTGCCCAGCCATGAAGGCAAGGTCTCGAACCACCTGCACGGCGCCCAGCCCGGCGATCGGGTGTGGCTCCAGCCGCCGACGGGCGATTTCACTATCAGGCATCCCGACCGGAACCTGGTTCTGATCGCGGGTGGCGTCGGTATTACACCGCTGTTGAGCATGTTGCTGCACCGCATCGAAACCGGCGCGGATGTGTCCGGTCTGGTGTTCATTCATTGCTGCCGCGACCAGGCGCATCACGTAATGGGAGGAGAACTTCGCCGACTCAGCGCGCAGCACGGCTTCAGCTACTACGTCAGTTATGAAACCGGAAGTGGTGCCGACCACCAGGGTTATCTCGACCAGGCGGTCCTGTCGCAATGGCTTACGCAACCTGACGCAGATGTGTATTTTTGCGGCCCCAAACCGTTCATGGCCGCAGTTCAAACCCAGCTGCTGCAAATGGGGTTACGTGACGAGCAATTGCATTACGAAGTCTTCGGCCCCGGCACCCGCTTGCCGACGCACTGACCTACAAGGGGCGATTACCACTTCACTACATGCACGTTATTCAGGGTGCGCCCCAGAAACCGCTCACCGATGGTTTGAAAGCGCAGCGGGACATCGGTGACATGAAAGTCGTAACGCGGCTGGGCGGGGCCAGGGTTGGCCAGATTTTTATTGGCCAGCAACTGGGCAACGTGTTCGGCCATGGCTTCGGCGGAATCAACCAGATCCACCTTATCTCCCACCACCTCCCGCAGCAGCGGTTTCAGCAACGGGTAGTGGGTGCAGCCGAGCACCAGGGTATCGATGTGCTCGGCCAGCAGCGGCTTCAGATAATCCTGCGCGGTGAGCCGGGTGACCTCGTGGTCGAGCCAGCCTTCTTCCACCAGCGGTACAAACAGCGCGCAGGCCTGCGAATGGATGCGCGAATCGGGCGCGTACTCGTGGATGGCGCGCGCGTAGGCGTTGCTGTTGATGGTGGTGGGGGTGCCGATGACGCCTATTTTCTTGCCGTTGCGAGCCGACGCCGCACCGGCGTCGATCACGTCCAGCACCGGCACCGGCGACAGATCCTTGACCACCTGCGCCGCCACCGCCGCCATGGTGTTGCAGGCGATGACCAGTAGTTTGACGTCTTTTTCCAGCAGAAATTGCGCGATCTGGGTGGTGAAGTGGGTAATGGTCTCGACCGACTTCACGCCGTAGGGCACGCGCGCGGTGTCTCCAAAATACACGATGTTTTCAAACGGCAGGCGTTCCATCAGCGCGCGCACCACGGTCAGTCCGCCGATGCCGGAATCGAATACGCCGATGGGGGAGTGTGCATGCGTGGACATGAATGGCAAGATAACGGGATGAGAGAAATGACATTTTACCCGCAGCATTGCATTGCACCGCATCCGCCTGGGATGTATTCATCGCGGCGGCACGCATCATGAGCGGCTGCGCCTGCGATTCGGTATGCGACACGCCGCCCCCGAATCCAGCTTACCGACGCGCGTTGTGGATTGCCCTGGTGCTGAACGCGCTGATGTTCGGCGTCGAGCTGGCTGCCAGTTTCGCGGCGCAGTCGGTGTCGCTGCTGGCCGATGCGGTGGATTTTCTGGGCGACGCCGGCAACTACGGCGTTGCCCTCTTCGTGCTCGGACTTCCGCCGGTGTGGCGCTCGCGCACCGCGCTGTGGAAGGGCTGGCTGATGGTCGGCTACGGCGTGTTCGTGCTTGGTAAATCGGCCTGGCAGTGGTCGGCCGGCGTGGTGCCGGAGCCTGTGATCATGGGGTGGGTGAGTCTGCTGGCTTTGGCAGTGAATGTGGGTGTGGCGGCGTTGCTCTATGCGCACCGCCAGGGCGACGCACAGGCACGCTCGGTGTGGCTGTGCTCGCGCAACGATGCGCTGGGGAATCTGGCGGTGATGGGTGCGGCGGCTGGGGTGTGGGCCACTGCGCACGGTTGGCCGGATATTGCGGTGGCGGTGGTGCTGGCGGGGCTGGCGCTCAGCTCAGGCAGCTCGGTGATTCGTCACGCGCAGCGAGAGTTGCGCGCCTGATTAACGTGGCGCAGCGAGAGTTGCGCGCGACTTAAGCCGTGTGTTGGCGTGACAGTGCCCAGGCAACATGCTCACGCACCATTTCAGACGGATGATTCAGCCGCATGCTGAGTGCGGCGTCCCTTTCTATTGAAGCGGGTGCGTTACCCAGCGCCACGGCAATATTGCGCAGCCAGCGTTCGTGACCGATGCGGCGGATTGGCGAGCCCGCCAGGCGCTCGTTGAATTCCGCTTCGCTCCAGGCGAACAGGTCCACCAGCCGCGCGCTGTCGAGTCCGTTCCGCACCGCAAAATCCGGCAGCGCAGCAGTCTGCGCGAAGCGGTTCCACGGGCACACCAGCTGGCAGTCGTCGCAGCCATAAATCCGGTTTCCCATCAGCGGACGCAGTTCAGATGGGATGCTGCCCTTGAGTTCGATGGTGAGATAGGAAATGCAGCGGCGTGCATCGAGCGAGTAGGGCGCGACGATGGCCTGTGTCGGGCAAATATCGATGCAGGCCTGGCAGGTGCCGCAGTGATTCGCTTCGGGGGCGTCTACCGGTAGCAGCAAATCGGTATAGATTTCGCCGAGGAAGAACCATGAGCCGTGTTGCCTGTTTAACAGCAGGGTATGTTTGCCGCGCCAGCCGAGGCCGGATTTGCTGGCGAGCTCAACTTCAAGTACCGGAGCGCTGTCGGTAAATACGCGAAAATGATGTTCGCCTCCTTCCTGTCCGATTTTCTCGGCAAGCTTTTGCAGGCGGTTGCGCAACACTTTGTGATAATCGCGGCCCAGCGCGTAGCGGGAAATATAGGCGGTGTCGGCATCGTCCAGAATCGTGTGTGGATCGGCAGCATCAGGTGGCAAATAGTCCAGTCGCACGCTGATGATGCGGACGGTTCCCGGTATTAATTCGGCCGGGCGGCTGCGCCTGGTGCCGTGCGTCGCCATATAATCCATCTCACCATGAAAACCCTGATCCAGCCATGCCTGCAATTTTGCTTCCGCTGCACTCAATTCGACGTCGGCGATGCCCACGGCGGCAAAACCGAGTTCTCGGCCCCATTGCCTGATCTGGTGTGCCAACTGCGTTAAGTCCGGTTTATGCATAAAGACGATGATACCGTGCGCTGCACCCGCCATCTGGCTGATGAGGCCGCGACGCTGGCATTTGGGGCGCACCTGGCGCAGAAACTTGTTCCGGGGCTGACCCTTTATCTTGAAGGCGATCTCGGTGCGGGGAAGACGACGCTGGTGCGCGGGGTGTTGCGCGGCCAGGGTTACAGTGGCCGGGTTAAAAGTCCGACCTATACTCTGGTTGAAATCTACAGCCTGCCTGCGTTTGAGTTGTATCACTTTGACCTGTATCGTATGCACGATCCGCGCGAGTGGCTGGATGCCGGGTTTCGTGATGTGAACGACGGCCAGACAGTGAGTCTGATTGAATGGCCGGAAAAGGCCGCCGGCTGGTTACCCCCGCCCGATGTGGTGATCCGTTTGCGGACCAACGACGACAGCCGGGAAGTTGAATGCGAGGCGAAAAGCCCGCGCGGTGCACGTTATCTGGAGACATGTTGCACGCCCTGTTAAAAATCTTTCTGCTGTGTTGTGTGTTGACCTCGGGCCTGACCCGGGCGGCGGAATTGACGGCGACCCGTTTGTGGCCATCGCCCGACTACACGCGGATCACGCTCGAAGCCGCGCAAGCGGTTTCGTATAAGTATTTCACTTTGACGAACCCGGATCGGCTGGTGATAGACCTCGACGGCATGGAAACGGGTGCCGCACTCGAATCGCTGGCGGCGCAACTTACGGCAGATGACCCTTACATCAGCGCAATTCGCGTGGGGAGGTATCGTCCTGGTGTGATGCGGCTGGTGCTCGACCTTAAATCTGCAATCAAGCCCTCCGTGTTCCCGCTGCAACCCTTGGAGCAATATGGTCACCGGCTGGTTGTGGATCTTTATCCGGCTCAAGCAGCCCCGGCACCGGCAACCAGGTTGTCGCAGCCAGGCATGGTTGAACCCGCCAAAGTGCCGAGGCCGGGGGTTCCGCAATACGCGCGGTTGATCACCGTTGCGATCGATGCCGGCCATGGCGGCGAAGACCCCGGCGCCATCGGCGCCAATGGCTCGCACGAAAAAGTTATCACGCTGGCGCTGGCCAAGAAGCTCAAACAGAAAATCGATGCGCAGGAAAACATGCGCGCGGTACTGATTAGGGATGGCGATTACTTCGTGCCGCTCGGGCAGCGGGTGATCAAGGCGCGTGGCGCGAAAGCCGATCTGTTCCTGTCGATCCATGCCGACGCTTTCATCAGGCCGGAAGCGCGCGGCTCGTCGGTGTTTGCCTTGTCGGAAAACGGGGCGACCTCGGTTGCGGCAAGCTGGCTGGCCAAGAAGGAAAACGATGCCGATCTGGTTGGCGGCATCAACGTCGATGTCAAGGATCCCTTCCTCAAGCGTACCCTGATCGACCTGTCGCAGACCGCCACCATCAATGACAGCCTGAAGCTGGGGCATGCGGTATTGAAGGAGATTGGTGGAATCAATACCTTGCACAAGGCGCAGGTCGAACAGGCGGGATTTGCGGTGCTGAAGGCGCCGGACATTCCGTCTATCCTGATCGAGACTGCATTCATTTCCAATCCGGAAGAAGAAAAACGCCTGAACGATCCCAACTACCAGGACAAGCTGGTGGACGCCATCGTTAGCGGCATTAAAGTGTATTTCGACAAGCATCCGCTGAATTCACCCGCGCGGCTGACGCGTAATCCATGACCGCCAGTTTGCTGGGGAGCGCGGCCCCGGGATTCGACCGGCCGCTGGATGTGCTGGAAGCGTGCCACGGTCGCATTTCCAAGCAATGCGACACCCTGGACAAACTGCTGGCCCATCTGCCCATCCACGGCGCCGACACGCAGGCGCAGCAAGCCGCACGTGCGGTGCTGGCGTATTTTGACACTGCGGCGATGCATCACCACGACGACGAAGAGCGCAATCTGTTTCCCCTGCTTGAGTTGGTGGGGGCATCAGGCGCATGCGAGCTGGTTGCAACGCTGACGCTGGAACATGATGAGCTGGCGTTGCTGTGGCGGCGCGTGCGTATGGAATTGCAGCAGATTGCATCCGCTGCGGCCTCTGCACTGGACGAAGGGTTGACGCGACGCTTCATTGCGCTGAATCGCAGTCATCTCGAATTCGAAAATGCGTATGTACTACCCCTGGCGCGACAGGTGCTCGGGGTGGCTGAAATCGAGCGGCTGGGCCGCGCCATGGCCGCGCGGCGCAGCGTTCCCTTTGTTCATTGATGGTGTCGATACGCGTTTTACCTGATGTGCTGATTTCACAGATCGCAGCGGGCGAGGTGGTTGAGCGCCCGGCAGCGGCCTTGAAGGAACTTCTGGAGAACAGCCTCGATGCTGGGGCCACCGAAATTCAGGTCGAACTCGAGCAGGGCGGCGTCAAGCGCATTCGGGTAAGCGATAACGGCGCAGGGATCCCGCGCGAAGAACTGGCGCTGGCCTTGACGCGCCATGCCACCAGCAAAATCGCCAGCCTGGCTGATCTGGAGCAGGTCGCAAGCCTGGGATTTCGGGGCGAGGCGCTGGCGTCGATTGCCGCCATCGCGCGGGTTCAACTCACCAGCCGGCGTGCTGACGCCGAGCACGCCTGGGCGGTGGCGGTCGAGGGTGGGCGGCTTGATGCATCCACGCCCGCCGCACGCGCCGCCGGCACCACGATCGATATCCAGGACCTGTTCTTCAACACGCCGGCACGGCGCAAGTTTCTCAAGACCGAAGGCACCGAATATGCCCATTGCGCCGAGACCTTGCGCCGGCTGGCGCTGGCGAATCCGGATACGGCCTTTAGCCTGACCCACAACAGCCGGGTTCAGTTGCGCCTGAATGTCGAGTCGGCCGCTACCCGGGTACGGCAAGTGATGGGCGAGGCTTTCGAGCGCAATACCATCGCCGTCGATGCGGCCGCGGGGTTGTTGCGTGTGTCCGGCTGGGTGATCCGCCCCAGTGCGGCAACGGGCAGTCGCGACAATCAGCATGTATTCGTCAATGGCCGCTATGTGCGCGACAAATTGATCATCCATGCGCTGAAGGAAGCCTATCGCGACGTCCTGCATCATCAGTTGAATCCGGCGTATTGCCTGTTCATCAGCCTGCCGCCCGATGGCGTTGACGTGAATGTGCATCCGGCCAAAACCGAAATCCGGTTTCGCGACAGTCGCGGCGTGCACCAGTTTTTGTTTCATGCGGTGGAGCGGCTGCTATCGACACCGGTAGAAGCCGGAATGACCGACGCAGCATCAGGCAGCGGAGTGAGTGCGTCGTCGCTGCTTGCGTATGGAACGCCGCAACAGACGCTTATGCCGTTGCAAGTCAATGAAGCCATGGCGTTCTACGCACCCCTAAGCGGCGCATCGTTAGCGCAAAGCGGGGCGTTGGGGACTTCAAGCTCGCCGCTTTCGGAAGTGGCGACCGGTGACGCGCCTCCGCTGGGCTATGCCCTGGCGCAGCTGCACGGTGTTTATGTGTTGGCGCAGAATGCGCAGGGGCTGGTATTGGTCGACATGCATGCGGCACATGAACGGGTCGTTTACGAAAAGCTCAAGACCGCACTGGACGCACGCGCGGTACCGGCACAGGCATTGTTGATTCCTGTCGCGCTCAGGGTCGATGCACGCGATCTGGCTGAAATTGCGCCGCATCTCGATAAGCTCAGTGAAATCGGCTTTGAGCTGACGATTACCTCGCCGACCTCGGTAGCAGTGCGCTCGGTGCCGTGGTTGCTGAAAAATGCCGATCC
>JADMKH010000189.1:0-1359 GCA_018780025.1 Thiobacillus sp. | reverse complement strand
CCAGTTGAACTGACGCGGGCTGTATTGCACGAGGTCGCGGAATTTGGGGTGGTGCGCCTGCTGGCCGAGCGCCGCAACGAATTGCTGGCAACCCTGGCGTGCCATGGCGCGGTGCGCGCCAACCGGCATCTGACGATTCCTGAAATGAACGCGCTGCTGCGCGAGATGGAAGCCACCGACCGGGCCGGACAGTGTAACCATGGCCGTCCAACCTGGTTTCAGATCAGCATCAAGGAGCTTGATGCGATGTTCATGCGGGGGCGCTGATTTTACGTAACGCGGTTTTATATATAAGCTTTGTCTAATTAAATTGGATCAAGCGAGATCAAGATGGACGAACGCACCGAACGCAAGAGCATCCCGATTCAGGCAGCCAATGAAGCCAGTAATTGCGCCAGCGCCGAGCCTTATGCGCTGATGGTGCTGGGGGATTCAATGATGCCCGAATTCGCTCAGGGTGAAATCATCGTCGTAGAGCCGTCCGGCCTGGTCAAGGATGGCTCCTACGTCGTGGCCTTTGTGAATGAGGAATACATCTTCCGCCAGTTGGTGAAGCATGAAGAAGGCTGGATGTTGAAGCCGCTCAATCCTTTGTATGAAAACATTCCGGTTGCGGATGTCGATGTGGCAAAGGGGGTGGTTATCATGAAAAAGCGCCCAGGCAAGCGTAGTGAGCAGAAGAGCTATGTCTAAACATTATCAAGAAAATGCGCTAATCAATTGATATTAAAAATATTTAAATAGGATTGTTTTTGTATCAGTAATAGTGGTGACCATATAAAAACAATATATATAATACTTGACTAATATACTCGGGTAACTACACTGGAATCCTGTTCAACCCTTTCCGACAGGAGATAAACCATGAGTGGACTGATCGCTAATTTTCCGACCGACGGTATCGTGACCGTCAACCGGGTGATTCTAAAACCGGAATTTACGGTGGACGACTTGCAGGAGCGGGTGGCGTTTTTGTGTGAAAACGTCAAGACCTATCATTCCGATACCGGCTTCGTTGGCGGCTTCGTCGCGCTGAATTCGGGTGCAGTATCCAATGAAGGCTCGACCATCGGCCAGGCAGTCGAAAGCCCGATGAAGGGCAAGGAAGCGCTGATCGTGACCTTCTGGACCGACTTCGAGAACCACGAAAAATCGCATCGTTCCGAGACTTTCCAGCCTTTGTTCCAGAAGGTGCTGGATTTGTGTGTAAACGGCAACGAGGAAATTGCCTACGAAATGCTGTGGTCTGGCAAGGCTTACGGTCCAGAGGAGGTCGCGGCTGCCCGCCAGGCCAAAGCGCAATACGCGTCTGCCTGATCGCGACTGGAATATTGATCCGGCATCATTTATCCGAGAGAG
>JADMKH010000280.1 GCA_018780025.1 Thiobacillus sp. | reverse complement strand
GCACCCCGCTCCAGTCGTCATTCGCCGTAATCAGGCTGGTATTCGACCAGTCCTGTGCAAACGGCAGCGGCTGCGGATTGGCGTCAGCCAGAACGGAAGCGGACAAAAACAGCGTACCCAGCGCAGCAGCAAGCGGAACAGGTTTGAAGCGATGCATGGCGGCAACCCCGGAATAATGAAACGAATATGCAAAGACTACGCACCGCATGTTGTCGGGGTCATGTCGCAAACAGCGAGACCGACTGATCCGTTCGGCTCATGGGAGCCGGATGGACTCAACGCGGAACACATTCGGGTCGCGCGGAATCTGGCCAGATGTTCGGTCGGCACATAGCTGTCATTATTGGTGCGATGAGAGTCCGCCCAGTCATTGCCTCCGGGCACCACGGTCACGTCGTCCAGGAATGCCTGACGGGTTGAAATGTTTTGCAGCAAGGCATCGTCGCAACGCTCGCTGCCGGCCAGCGCTGGCCGTTACCCCCCAGCAGGAAACCTTCGGAGCACTCGGCCCACATATTTAGAACCGTCGCCCTCAAACAGAACCCATTACAATCGGGCTGAACCTGTTCTCAACGCCATGCCGCCGATCACCCTCGCCCTCATCCTGCTGAATGTCCTGGTCTATGCGCTCGGGCTGGCTACCGGCCCCGAAATCGTCCGCGTATTCGCCCTGTGGCCACCTGATTCGGGCGGCGCGTTCCATGTCTGGCAGCTGCTCACCTACAGCTTTCTGCATGGCTCGCTGCTGCATCTGGGATTCAACATGGTTGCTATCTGGATGTTTGGCGCCGCGCTGGAAAAACGCTGGAACGACCTGCGTTACCTGCTGACCTATCTATTGAGTGTGATCGTCGCCGCCATGACGCAAATTGCCGTCGCTGGGTATTTTCTGCACGCGGCCGGCCCGGTCCTCGGCGCCTCGGGCGGCGTGTTCGGCCTGTTGCTCGCCTATGCGCTGTATTTTCCCAATCGGGTCTTCAGCTTCATTTTCCTGCCCTTCCTCCAGATCCCCGCCCGGACCTTCGTACTGGGTTATGGCGCGATCGAACTGTTTCTCGGCGTCACCAACACCGCCGCCGGCGTTGCCCATTTCGCCCATCTCGGCGGACTGTTTGGCGGCTGGCTGGGGGTGCAGTTTTTTAGAGGGCGCGGGCCGTTCGGCAAACACTGACGGGAAACATACCTGCTGGCCGCAGCCAGCGGAGCAAGGGCTTTAAGGCGGGTTCTATCCCTTTTATGAACCGACTCTGTTCTTGCCAGGCCGTAGGTGCGTATCGTTTTTCACACAAAGCCCGGATGGGGCGACATGTCGCGATTTTTGTGAACCGGCGAAATCCGTATCCTGCAAAATCAGCGAGGCCTTAGAAGCAGATACGCCAAAGTACGCGCCTGACCTGACCAGGCTATTGAAAAAGACCGTGCGCCCGCTGGTCTTTCAAATCACCGCCCGGACAGCAACTGCCATGTCGCGCCAAGCATGAACAGCGTATTCGTGACCATATAACGCTTCCACAGGCGCCTCGGCTCCGACGCCAGACGATGCAGCCATTCCAGCCCGTTGTTGCGCATCCAGGCCGGAGCCCGCCGAACCGTGCCGGCGTGGAAATCGAACGCCGCCCCCACACCGATCATCACCGCATT
>JADMKH010000160.1:5212-10193 GCA_018780025.1 Thiobacillus sp. | reverse complement strand
ACTTCGGCTTCGAGATTCCCGGCGCGCCGGGCAAGTATTTCTATGTGTGGCTGGATGCGCCGGTGGGCTACATGGCGAGCTTTGCCAAGTATGCCAAAGACCAAGGCCTCGACTTCAACGCCTGGTGGGGACCCGACTCCAAAACCGAGCTGGTGCATTTCATCGGCAAGGATATTCTGTATTTTCACGCCCTGTTCTGGCCGGCGATGCTGAAGTATTCCGGCCACCGCCTGCCGTCGAAGATATTCGCGCACGGTTTTCTGACGGTGAACGGGCAGAAGATGTCGAAGTCGCGCGGCACCTTCATCACCGCCGAAAGCTACCTCGCGCAGAACCTCAATCCCGAATGGCTACGCTATTACTACGCCGCCAAGCTCAACGGCACGATGGAAGACATCGACCTCAACCTCGACGATTTCGTGGCGCGGGTGAATTCGGATCTGGTCGGCAAGTTCATCAACATTGCCAGCCGCACTGCCGGATTCATCCACAAGAAATTCGACGGCAAGCTGGCCGACGGCGTCGCCAACCTCGAACTCATTGGCGAATTCCAGGCTGCCGCCAGCACGAT
This sequence comes from Thiobacillus sp., assembly GCA_018780025.1. Taxonomy (GTDB): domain Bacteria; phylum Pseudomonadota; class Gammaproteobacteria; order Burkholderiales; family Thiobacillaceae; genus Thiobacillus. Next base: position 9,622 of record JADMKH010000160.1, on the reverse strand, counting down.
TGCCGCGCATTACGAATCACGCGATTTTGCCAAGGCGCTGCGCGAGATCATGGCGCTGGCCGACCGTGCCAATCAATACGTGGCAGACGAGAAGCCCTGGGAACTGGCGAAGAAGAAAGAGGCGATCTACCGCCTGCACGAAGTCTGTACGGTTTCATTGAATTGCTTCCGCTTGCTGACCTTGTACCTGAAGCCCGTGCTGCCTAAGCTGGCAGAACAGGTTGAAGCCTTCCTCAAGATTGAACCCCTGACCTGGGACGACGCACAGACCCTGTTCATCCGCCACACTATCAACGAGTACAGCCATCTCATGACCCGCATTGACCCCAAATCCATTGAAGCCATGGTGGACGCCAATAAGGAAAATCTCGCGGCTACTCCGCCTCCCGGGGGTGCCGCACCAGCGCCGGCACGCCATGCCGAAGCCCAGGTCAACGCGACCCACCCGGTGGCCGACACCATCAGCATCGACGATTTCAATAAAATCGACCTGCGCATCGCGCGCATCGCCAACGCCGAACATGTCGAGGGCGCGGACAAGCTGCTGCGCTTGACGCTCGATCTCGGCGACCTCGGCACACGCCAGGTGTTCGCGGGGATCAAGTCGGCTTACGCACCCGAAGCACTGGTGGGCCGCTTCACCGTGATGGTCGCCAACCTGGCGCCGCGCAAGATGAAGTTCGGCATGAGCGAAGGCATGGTGCTGGCGGCTTCCGGCAGCGAACCGGGGCTCTTTATCCTGTCGCCGGATCACGGCGCGCAGCCCGGCATGAAAGTGAAGTAAACCCACCCTGCAAACCCTCCACCTGCAGATTCTGGGCCGGGTGCAGGGGGTGGGGTTTCGCGAATCGCTGCGGGTGGAAGCCGAACGGCTTGGTGTCACAGGATGGGTGAGCAATCGGGCCGACGGTTCGGTCGAAGCGATGATCCAGGGCCCAAGCGTGGCAGTGAGCGCCCTTCTCGACTGGGTAAAAATCGGTCCGTCCATGGCACGCGTCGACCGTGTCATCGCGAGCGAGTCACCTGCGCATGATCATTTCATTCATTTTGAAAGGCGGGCCGGCTAGCCTGAAGATGAATGATTCATTGTGGGTGTGCTGAGGTTACCTGTCCGCATATGCAATGATAATCTGGATCAAGTATCTGCTATTGGGGATGTCCCCGTCCGTCTGGAACTGGCCGGCTACTGACCTACATGCTTCGATCTGACTTTCTCTTGCCGCTGTGGATTTCTACTGTGCAACAAAGCTTTGCTTGGTTCACGGGGCACTGTACTGCCAATAGCGACGATGCGACGGATGATATTCCGAAGCCGTCACCCCGGCTTCGTCAAACGTCAATTGAATAAGCCCACCCGTGTCGCTGCGCAGGATGCGGGCATTCACCTCACGGTAGCGCGCCACCACCTGCGGATGCGGATGGTTGAAACGGTTGCGATAGCCCACGCTGAACACCCCCACGCGCGGTTGCACCTGTTCGACGAACTCGGCCAGCGACGAAGTGCGGCTGCCGTGATGCCCGGCCATTAGCACGGTGGCCGACAGGTCCGCGCCGGATTCCAGCAACTCGAGTTCGCCGCGCCGCTCGGCATCCCCGGTGATCAACAGGCTTTGCCCGCCTCGGCTGACTTTCAGCACGCAGCTGAAATCATTGTCGCGACGGTTGGACTCGGCATAGGCGGTAGCAGGCGGATTCAGGATCTCGAAGCGGATGCCATCCCACTGCCAATGCTGACCCCGATAGCAGTGGCGGGGTTGAGGTGCCGCGCTCAGCAGCGGACTTTTATCAGGCAGCCCATGCAGCAGCCAGCCGGTTGGAATGTCGCGCAACACCGATTGCAGGCCGCCGCTGTGGTCGTTGTCGTCGTGCGAAACCATCACACCGGACAATTCCCCCACTCCACTTGCGCGCAGATATGGCACGATGATGCGCTCGCCCGAATCGCTGTCGGCAAACGCCGGGCCGGTGTCGTAGAGCAGCGCATGATTCGCGGTGCGAATCAGAATGGCGGTGCCTTGGCCGACGTCAATCACGTCAGCCTGAAAGCTGTTGGGTGCAACAATGGTTTGCTGCGGAAACACGAGTGGCAGCCATAGCAGTCCACCCAACACCCGCAACGGAAAGCCGCGCGGCAGCAACAGCCACACTGTGCCCACAACGGCCAGCAGCGTTGTCCAGCCGTCGGGTGCAGGCCGCGCGGCCACCGCCCAGGGCGCGGGCGAGATCCTGCTGGCCCATGCCAACCCTTGCCCCAGCCATTCCATGAGCCACGCCGCCGCATGCCACAGCGGCGGTGCCACGACGCCTAATAAAGCCAGCGGGGTAACCAGCCAGCTCACCAGCGGAATCGCCACCGCATTGGCCAGTGGCGACACAATCGACACCTGCTGAAACAACAACAGCAAAGCGGGGGCGAGCGCCAGTGTCACGGCGGCCTGCACCGTTACCCAGCCGCGCAGCTTGTCGGGCAACGCGACGCGGCCGAACGTCACCCACAAGATGACTGCCATGGCGCCAAACGACAACCAGAAGCCAGCCGACAACACCGCCCATGGATCGATCAGCAACACCGCAAACAAGGCCCACGTCAGCGCCGAAAAAGGACGGGGCTCGCGCCGCCCCCAAAAGGCCAGTGCCAGCACGCCGAGCATGAACAGCGTGCGCTGCGCCGGCACCTGAAACCCCGCCAGCACCGCATACGCACACGCGGCCAGCACGGCGGCCAGCAGCCCCGCCTGGCGTGCCGGCAAGCGCTCCGCCGCGCGCGGCCAGCGCCGCCAGCCAAATGCCACGACCCATCCGGCGAGCGCCGCAATCATGGTGACGTGCAGGCCGGATATCGACAGCAGATGATTGACCCCGGTACGGGTGAAGGATCGCCATTGTTCGTGCGGAATGCTGCGCTGGTCGCCGATCACCAATGCCGCGATGACGCCGGCATAGGGAGCATCGCCCAATGTGAAAACAATCCGCTCGCGAATGGCCGCGCGCGTGGCGGCTATCCATGCGCCGGGGGTAGCGGCACGCGCATCGCTGCGCTGCGGCTGCGGGGTGTCGCGCACGTATCCCGAGCCGGCAATCCCCCGCTCCAGCATCCAGGCTTCGAGGTCAAAGCCGTGCGGATTGTGGGTGCCGTAGGGCCGCTTCAGCCGGACCGTGAATTGCCAGCGCTCGCCGGCGCGCACGGTTGGAATGCGGTCGCCCTTCTGCGGCCAGTAGCGGGTCAGTTGTATGCGCTTCAAGCTTGGCGCATGGGGCGTGATGACCTGCTCGACATCCAGTACAAAGCGCTCGCCGCGTGCGTTGATCTGCGGCAAATCGCTCACCACACCCATCACGGTGAGATCCACGCCCTGCCAGTGGTCGGGCAACCGATCGGCCAGCCGCAGATCGGCCCGCCATGCTGCCCAGGCAAATCCCAGCGCAGCATACAGCAGCGCAATACCGAGGCGGCGCACGGTTTTGAATAAAACATGGGAGAAAGTGGGCAACAGCAGCGCCGCAGACAACAGCGGCAACACCCACAGCCAGCGCTCGGAAGGCAAAGCGGCCTGCTGTTGCAGCAGCCACACGCCAAAACAAAACGCGATGAGCGCAATCCGCATCGCGTGGCGCGGTCAGACGGGTTGCAACATCCCGTCCACCAGCCGCAACTGCCGGTCCATACGGGCGGCCAGATCGATGTCGTGGGTGACGACAATCAGACTGGTATTGTGTTTTTGGTTGAGCTCGCGCATCAAGTCGAACACGGCATTGGCGGTATGACGATCGAGGTTGCCGGTAGGCTCGTCGGCCAGGATGCACGCAGGCTGGGTGACCAGGGCGCGCGCAATGGCCACGCGCTGGCGCTCGCCCCCGGAAAGTTCGCCCGGGCGATGGGGGAGCCGATGGCCCAGGCCCACTTCGTTCAATACTTCCGCCGCGCGCGCCATCGCCTGGGCTTGATCCAGCCGGCGGATGGTCAGCGGCATGGCGGCATTTTCCAGCGCCGAAAACTCCGGCAGCAGGTGGTGAAACTGGTAAACAAACCCCAGCGCAGTGTTGCGCAACTCACAGCGCGCCGCTTCGGAAATGGCAAAGGGATCACGCCCCAGCAGTTCGACCTGCCCGGCCGTGGGCGAATCGAGCCCACCCAGCAAATGCAGCAACGTGCTTTTGCCCGAACCCGAAGCGCCGACAATCGCGAGCAACTCGCCGGCGCGGACTTCCAGATTGACGCCGGTCAGAACCGGCACGTCGTTTTTGCCCTGGCGAAAGGTTTTGCTCAAGCCGGCACAGCGCAGCACGATCTCACTCATAGCGCAGCGCCTCGGCCGGATTGATGCGCGATGCAGCCCAGCTGGGATACAAGGTTGCAACCAGACTGATCAGCAACGAAATGCCGGCAATCGCACCCACATCGCCCCACAC
>JADMKH010000160.1:0-5156 GCA_018780025.1 Thiobacillus sp. | reverse complement strand
GATGTAGTACACGTCGGCGGGGAACAGATCCATGCCGGCCATACGCTCGATAACCGGCACAACCGTTTCGAGGTTGAACGCAAGCAATACCCCGCTTGTCACCCCCAGCAAGGTGCCAAACACCCCGATGAATGCGCCCTGCACCATGAAGATGGCCATGATCGAACCCGGCCTGGCGCCAAGCGTGCGCAAGATGGCGATGTCGGATTGTTTGTCGGTGACGGCCATCACCAGCGTCGAAACAATATTGAATGCCGCCACCGCAACGATCAGCAGCAGGATCAAAAACATCATGCGTTTTTCAATCGCCACCGCGCGAAAAAAGTTGGCGTGGCTTTGCGTCCAGTCGGTGATGTAGAACTGGCCGTTGAGACTTTGCGTTAATTCGCGCGTCACAAACGGCGCACGGAAGAGCTCGTCGAGCTTCAAACGCACGCCCGACACGTCATCGCCCAGACGCAGCAACTTTTGTGCGTCCCGCAGATTGATCAGGGCGAGGCCGGAATCGTATTCGAACATACCGGCTTCGAAGATGCCGGTGACGGTAAACTGCTTGACGCGCGGCATCACCCCCGCCGGCGTAATGTTGCCTTGCGGGCTCAGCAACACCACCTTGTCGCCGGGGAAGACGTTCAGCACGCGCGCCAGCTCTCCGCCCAGAATGATGCCGAACTCACCGGACCTGAGATCGGACAGCTTGCCCGATTTCATGTGCTGCGCAAAATCGGCCACTTGGTTTTCAAGTTCCGGCTCCACGCCGCGTATGACCGCGCCGCGAACCGAGTCACCATTGGCGAGCATGCCCTGCGAATTGACATAAGGCGCACCCGACATCACGCTTTTGTTCTGTTTCGCCTGCGCCAGCACATCGCGCCAGTCGGTCAGACGGTCCGCCGGCCCGCTGATCTCCAGGTGCGCAGCCACGCCGAGAATCCGGGTGCGCAACTCTTCCTGAAAGCCATTCATCACGCTCAACACCACGATCAGTGCCATCACGCCCAGCGCGATGCCGGCCATGGATACAATGGAGATGAAGGAAATGAAATGGTTGCTGCGCTTGGCGTGGGTGTAGCGCAGGCCGATCTGAAGTTCAAAGGGCAACAAGACAGAACTCGCTTAAAGAATTGCGCGAGTATGCCACAGCGGCCCTACTCCCCCAGCAAATGCAGCACCACGCTGCGCACCGTCGTTCAAACGCATCAATTCCCCGCCTTGGCCTTGGAGAGAACAATGATTTCATGAAAAGCCTGGCGCATGCCCGTCATTCCAGCGAATCGGCTTGTTACACTCGACCCATGCTGCTTCTCATCCCTCATTTGTTTCCACCCGCACGTCTGCTCGAAGCGGCCACGCAAAACTTACGTTTGCCCGCACTGGAAACATTGTTGGGACGCGGCAGCCTCCAGCCCTGCCCGGCTGAGGGCACCGAAGCGGCACTATGCCAATCGCTAGGCATTGCCCGTCAGCAAGACTGGCCGCTTGCCCCCATCACGCTGGAAGCGGATGGCCAGCAGGCCGGTGGCACCTATTGGCTGCGCGCCGACCCGGTGCATCTGCGCGTGATGCGTGACCGTATTGTGCTGGCAGACAGCAGCGCGCTCAATTTGTCGCAGCACGAAGCGGATGAATTGTCGGCCTCGATCGCTCAGCATTTTGGCGACACTCTGAACCCAATTCCGCTACGCCCGCAGCGCTGGTACCTGCAGCTGGCGCATCCGCCCCGGCTCACGACCACGCCCTTGTCAGTCGCAACCGGGCGCGATATCGAGCCGGTCCAGCCGCAAGGCGAAGCGGCTCAACACTACCGGGCTTTACTCAATGAATTACAGATGTTGCTGTTTGCGCATCCGGTCAACCAGGCACGCGAACTGCGCGGCGAACTGCCGGTCAATTCTGTGTGGATTTGGGGAGGGGGAATCAAGCCGGACCCCATTCAACCTGCATTGACTCTGTATGCAAATGACTTCGAAGCCTGTGCCTTGGGCAAATATTGCAGCGCGCAATTGCATCCCACGCCCGCAAAACTGGAAAAGTCCCTGGTTCAAAAAGAGAGTGTGATCCAGCTGGATGCGTTGACGCCTGCCGGCTTATGCGGCGATGCCTACGCCTGGCGTGAAGCACTCCGTGCAATGGAGCAGGACTGGTTTGCACCGCTGCTCAGCGTACTTCGAACGATCGACTCACAAGGCTTGCACCTGTCCGACCCGGTCAACGGCAAATCCCTTTACTTCAGGCAGACGGACATCTGGAAAATCTGGCGGCGTTCGAGAAAACTGCTTGCATTCGTGGGATGAGTTAGCCAACTGCAACCAGCACTGCGCCACGTTAAACAGGCGTCGCCCACAAATCGTGTTCGTCGGCATCCTCGACACGCACCTTGAGACACGTACCCGGCGCCAGATCGAACACGCCGTCAAGATAAACCACGCCATCGATTTCCGGTGCATCGGCATGGCTGCGCGCAAGCGTGCCTTCCTCGTTCGCTTCGTCGACGATAACCTCAATCTCGCGTCCAATCTTGGCGTGAAGCCTGGCTGCAGATACCGCCGCCTGAACTTCCATAAAGCGTGCCAGGCGTTCTTCTTTTAATGCCTCGGGAACCGCATCGGGCAATGCATTTGCTACCGCGCCCTCAACCGGCGAGTATTTGAAACACCCCACCCGATCGAGTTGAGCTTCCTGAAGAAACGCCAGCAACTCATCAAACTCCGCCTCGGTTTCACCTGGAAAACCCACGATAAACGTTGAACGCAAAGTGAGGTCTGGAACGCCCGCTCGCCAGGACTGAATACGCTCCAGGGTCTTCTCAACCGAACCGGGTCGTTTCATCAATTTCAGAATGCGCGGGCTGGCGTGCTGAAACGGGATATCAAGGTAGGGCAGAATGATGCCATCGGCCATCAGCGGAATGACATCGTTCACGCTAGGATACGGATACACATAATGCAGCCGAACCCATACGCCGAGTTCGCCCAGCGCACCGGCAAGCTCGGTCATGCGCGTTTTCAACGGGCGGCCATTCCAGAAACCGGGGCGATACTTCACATCAACGCCATAGGCACTGGTGTCCTGCGATACCACCAGCAGCTCTTTTACCCCGGCACTCACCAAGGCCTCTGCCTCGTGCATAACGTCACCAATCGGCCGGCTGACCAGAGCGCCGCGCATGGATGGAATGATGCAAAAGGTGCACCGATGATTGCAGCCTTCGGATATTTTGAGATAGGCATAGTGACGCGGCGTGAGCTTGATGCCCCCCGGAGGAATCAAATCCTCAAACGGATCATGCGGTTTCGGCAATGCGGTGTGCACTGCCTGCATCACTTCATCCAGCGCATGCGGTCCTGACACCGCCAGCACCTTGGGATGGGCCGCGCGTATCACGTCACCCTTGGCGCCGAGACAGCCAGTGACGATAACCTTGCCGTTTTCAGCCAACGCCTCACCAATCGCGTCGAGAGATTCCTCCACCGCAGCATCAATGAAGCCACATGTATTGACCACAACCACATCAGCATCGTTGTAGGTGCCTACGATGTTGTAGCCTTCCGCGCGCAGCTGGGTCAGGATGCGTTCAGAATCAACCGTTGCTTTCGGGCAGCCGAGTGAAACAAAACCCACGGTGGGCGTACGAGAGGAGAGAGCTTTGGTTACCATGGCGTTCACTAAGGAGCAGATTAAATGTACATCGTAGCAATTGGCTGGGCTTACGTAATTCTGATGATGGCAATCACTGCCAGCACTATCGGCAAGGCGATAGCTATCCTGATTTTCCTGGGCGTAATACCACTCGGATTGTTCGTGTTTATATTCGGCAGGCCGAAACGCCGCTCAATGGCCGTCCCCGATGAAGAAACCCACCAGTCCGACGCTCCCGATTCCCAATCCAATCAGCGCTAGCTGCTGCAAGGTCGAGCGAATTTCAGCACGCTTGTGCAAGCCTGGAATCAAGTCAGACAAGGCCACATACAACATGCTGGCAGCAGCCACGCCTAACAGTACCGGCATAAAACCACTCATCATCGACAAGGCATAGTAACCAACCAAAGCGCCAATAAGCGTCGCCACACCCGTCAGGAAATTAAGCAGCAAAGCTTGGGTGCGCGTGTAGCCTGAATGAAGCAAAATCAAAAAGTCACCGATTTCCTGCGGAATTTCGTGAGCGATGATTGCCAATGTTGTCACCACACCCAAACGAAAATCGACCAGAAACGCGCCTGCAATGATGATGCCATCCACAAAGTTGTGGAAGGTGTCTCCAACCGTGATCATCATTCCCGAGCGGCCATGGTCGTGATGTCCGTGACCATGACTACCATGCGCCTCGCACACTTCGTCATGACAGTGACGCCAGAGGACCAGCTTCTCCAGGAGAAAAAACAGCAGAATGCCACCCAGTAAAGATTGTGCAACCGTATTGATATCCCCGCCCATTTCCACCGCTTCTGGCAATACTTCAAGCAGTGACGCACCAAGCAAGGCGCCGATGGCATAACTGACCAGAACCGGCACCCAATTCGGTTTTGCAGACAAAGCCAGAATCGCTGCAAGCAACAGACTCAGCAAACTACCGGCAGCAGTTGCGATCAAAATGATTGCGAGGGTTGGCATGAGACGGGATGGAAAACTGCAAAGACGCGCATTATACCGGGCGTGTCTTCAATAAAGCTTGTTCTGGCTAATCACACAATGTCGCATCCAGCTCAGGCCTGGGCGTCGTGCGATTGAAAAAACCATTTAGGATTGGTAGCGCATGCCCAGCATTCTGAACTGTTGCCGGGCATGCGATCTGCGGCTAAAGCATCCCGTGACTAGGGTTTGGGTTTGACGGATCCGACGGCCAAATCGGCTTTGAGCTTATCAATGCTGGCTTTCCCAAAACCCTTCACATTATCCAACTCATCCAGTGACTTGAACCCACCCTTTGATTCGCGGTACGTAATGATTGCCTTGGCTTTGGCAGGACCCAAGCCCTTCACCGCCTCCAGCTCAGACTGCGTTGCGGTATTGATATCAACCGCAGAATAAGCCGGAAATGCAACCAACGCTGCCAATATCAGCATGTTACCAATCAAGTTTTTCATCACGCCCCCTTTAATGAACAAGTTATGTTTATGTGGAAAAATCCACCCAAGTAACTTACCTCTAAAAAAAGA
>JADMKH010000261.1 GCA_018780025.1 Thiobacillus sp. | reverse complement strand
ATGGGTGCGCCCGCCCTGCCCCTGCCGCCCTTCGAAGTTGCGGTTGGAGGGTGAGGCGCAGCGCTCGCCGGGCTCCAGGCGGTCGGCGTTCATCGCCAGGCACATCGAGCAGCCGGGTTCGCGCCACTCGAATCCGGCTGCGATAAAAATCTTGTCCAGGCCTTCGGCCTCGGCTTGCTGTTTGACCAGACCGGAGCCCGGCACCACCATCGCCAGCTTGACGTTGGCTGCGACCTTGCGACCCCTGGCAACACCGGCGGCTTCGCGAATATCTTCAATCCGCGAATTGGTGCAGGAACCGATGAACACCTTGTCCACCGGAATCTCGGCGAGCGGCGTATCGGCCTGCAAGCCCATATATTCCAAGGCGCGTGACCAATCGTGCTTTTTCACATCGCTCGGCGCGTCGGCAGGATTCGGCACCCGGCCATTAATCGTCGTCACCATTTCGGGCGAGGTGCCCCACGTGACTTGCGGCTCGATTGTCGCCGCATCGAGTTCGACCACGCGGTCAAATACGGCATCAGCGTCCGAATGCAGGGTGCCCCACCACGCTACCGCTTGTTCCCAAGCTGCGCCTTTGGGCGCATAGGGCCGGCCTTTGACGTATTCGATCGTGGTGGCATCCGTCGCCACCATGCCGGCGCGTGCACCGGCTTCGATTGCCATGTTGCATAGCGTCATGCGGCCTTCCATCGTCAGCGCGCGAATCGCCGAACCGCCAAATTCAAGCGCATAGCCGGTGCCGCCGGCGGTTCCGATTTTGCCGATGATGGCGAGCGCGATGTCCTTGGCCGTTATTCCTTTGCCCAGCGTGCCTTCGACTTTCACCAGCATCGTTCTGGACGGCTTCTGCCACAGGCATTGCGTCGCCAGCACATGTTCGACTTCGGACGTGCCGATGCCGAATGCCAGCGCGCCGAACGCGCCGTGGGTCGAAGTATGCGAATCGCCACAGACAACGGTCATGCCGGGCAGGGTCAGACCGGCTTCCGGGCCGATGACGTGAACGATGCCCTGGCGGATATCGCCCATCTTGAACTCGGTGATGCCGTATTCGGCGCAGTTGGCGTCGAGCGTTTCCACCTGCAGGCGCGACACCGGATCGGCAATCCCCAGCGAGCGGTCGGTTGTCGGTACGTTATGATCGGGCACGGCCACCGCCGCATCGACGCGTCGCGGGGTGCGGTTGGCCAGCTTCAGCCCTTCGAACGCCTGCGGACTGGTGACTTCGTGCACCAGATGGCGATCGATATAGAGCAGCGTGGTTCCGTCGTCTTCGACGTGCACCACATGGGCGTCCCACAATTTCTGAAATAAAGTTAAACCGGACATACAAACAGGCAATCGAAGCGAAAGACCAATTATTTCATAGCTTGGCAGGTGCGGGCACGGTTTTTGTTTTACCCAGCAGGGCATACACCGCCCATGCCAGTGCTGCGCTCACGGCCGCCAGGGTAAAGGTCCACGCCGATCCAAGGCTATCCCAGGTCAGACCGCTGGCCAGCCCGCCGATGGTGCCGCCGACGCCATAGGACAGGCTGGTATAGAGCGCCTGTCCGCGCGCCTGGTGGCGTCCCCGAAAATGCTGGTGGATCAGCGCCACCGCCGCCGCGTGATAGGTGCCAAAAGTAAAGGCGTGCAGCGTCTGCGCGCTCCACACCACCCAGGCCGACTCGACCCCCCAGGCAATCAGCAGGAAACGCAATACCGCCAGCGCGAAACTCGCCAGAATCAGCCGGCGCGGCGTCACCTGTGCAAAAATGCGCGGGATAATCAGGAAAATTCCGATTTCACACAGCACGCCCAGCGCCCACAGCCAGCCCACGGTGGACTTGTCGTAGCCGTGCTCGACCAGATAAATCGAATAAAAGATGTAATACGGACCGTGAGTCACTGCCATCAGCATGCAGGCGACGAGCAATGCCGCCACCTCGGGCCGCCTCACAATTTCCCACACCGAATGATCGTCGGTGGGATGCGGCAGGATCGCCGACTCGGGGATCACCCGCGCAAACGCGACGATGCCGAACATCACCGCCAACACCGCCCACGGCAGCCAACTGATAGGCACATGGTCAAAGGCATACCCCAGACCCACCACCATCAGGATAAACCCCACCGAGCCCCATAGCCGGATCCGGCCATAGTCATCGGTACGCTCACCCAAATGAGACAGTGTCATCGCCTCAACCAACGGCAACGACGCGCTCCAGAAAAAGCTCAACGCCGCCATCACCCCAAACAGCCACCAGAAACTATCGCTGACAAACACGCCAACAAACACCAACACGCTGCCCACAGCCGCAATTTGAACAATAGCCGTGCGCCGCCCGGTCAGATCGGCAATGTGCCCCCAGATATTGGGGGCGAATATCCGCATCACCTGCAGCAGCGACATCAACACCCCGATCTGGAACGCGTTGAATGCCAGCGACTGCAAATACAGCCCCCAGAACGGCGACATCGCCCCGACGAAGGCAAAGTAAAAGAAATAGAAACCGGACAGACGCCAGTAAGGGAGAGTAGACATGAATTCAATCTGCCGCCGCAGCGGCCGTAACACAGCGCGCATTATGCGGCCTGCACATGGACGCTGGATACGGACGCAGGGCTGTATAGCCCATCTATCCAGAAAACAAGCTTGAATACAGGTGACGCCTGACCTATTTTTAAAGCATTCTCAAAGCCATGAAGGAGAGTGTCATGCTGCGTGCTTCAACCGACATCAATCAATTGATCCGGCAACCCGTACCCGATCCGGATTTTCCACATGCACCGATGGACTGGACGCGCGAAGACGCACTGGACGTTGCCCGCAAAGAAGGCCTTGCGCTCACGGATGACCACTGGGAAACCATCCGCGCCCTGCAAGCTTATTATGCTAGCCACGAAGACGAGGCAACCATCAATCTGCGCAACCTGCACGACGCGCTGGATGAACATTTCCACCACCAGGGCGGTCTGAAGTTCCTGTACACCCTGTTCCCGGGTGGCCCCATCGCACAGAGTTGCCGGCTGGCCGGATTAAGAGCCCCGTTCATCGCGGCCGACCGGAGTTTTGGCTCGGTCGCCTGAATCCCCTTCATGCCAAAGGAACATATTTAACATTCCCTTTACAATATTCCAGGCTACAGGGCAGCTTCTTGTCCACGCGGGCCAGCGATGTCGCTGGCCTTTTTCTTTCCAGTCATCCGCACACGTTTCAAGCCCCCAATCCGATTGGATCGACCAATCTACGCTTGATCAATGGCGTGAATGCCCACATACTCAACCACTTACCCGAGAAGGTTATGCGCTCGAACGCGTGATCCTGACTCTCCAATACCAATTTATTACATTCGCTGTGGCCCGTATTCCCGACTCCTCGCCATTCAGCCTTCATAGCCTGAAGCTGGATGATGCTTGCGCTTTACTGCAACACGATGCGCAGAACATCGAGCAGGAAGCAGACGAGCCGGACGCTGCCTACCTGCAGCGATTGATCGATGGGTTATGTGAGCTTTCGCTCAAAGATCCATTGACCGGACTCAACAATCGCCGGCATTTCTGTTCGGTACTCGAACGTTCGATTGATATCGTCGCCCGTTCCGGCGAATCGGTTTTACTGCTATTGCTGGACATTGACCGGTTCAAATCCATCAATGACAGCCATGGGCATCTCGCAGGCGATCAAGTCCTGCGTGAAATCGCCCGTTGCCTGGCCCGTTGCCTGCGTCCCATGGATACCATTGCACGCTATGGCGGCGAAGAATTCGCCATCATCCTGCCCAACTGCCAGCCGGTTTTTGGCCTGGCGGTAGCCGAGCGGATTCGCAAAACGGTTGCGGCGCACACCATCCCGGTTTCTCCGCTGCTCTCGCTCCAGGTCACGATCAGCATAGGCGGTGCCTATGCCCCGGAATGGGTCCGCTCGACCACCGACTTGTGGATCGAACGTGCCGACAAACAGCTCTACCGGGCAAAATCCAGAGGACGCGACCAGGTCTGCCTGGATCAACCCCGTGAACTCTCGGTCAGCGCGGAAGAAAAAGGGCTGTTGTTTGGCCATCTGCTGATGGATGAAGCCGGCACCCGGGAAAATGCGCCGAGCGACGCGCCCAAGTGGGAAAATGCATGAATGATGTTCTGATCCCCGCCGCAGAAAACAAGAATTCACTCAGGCTTCCCTTGAAGCCCCTGGGCAAGGTACTTGCGGTTACCAGTGGCAAAGGCGGGGTGGGCAAAACCTTTGTGTCCGCCAACCTTGCTGCCGCATTGGCCAGGCGTGGCCACCGGGTGCTGGTGCTTGATGCTGATCTGGGGCTGGCCAATCTGGATGTTGTGCTCAACCTTCACCCCAAAATCACGCTGCACGATGTGTTCACGGGCAAAGCCAGACTTGAAGATGCCATCCTGCCCGCGCCGGGGGGGTTTTCCGTTTTGCTGGCCGGCTCCGGCATGGTGGAATATTCGCGTCTGACCACCGAGGTGCGCGACGAATTCCTGCGCATCATCGGCAGCCTGGTCCCGCGTTACGACGTTGTACTGATGGATACGGGCGCGGGGATTTCGGACGTCGTGCTGTTTGCGGTTTCGCTGGCATCGGAAGTCCTGATGGTTGCCACGCCCGAACCCACCTCGCTCACCGATGCCTATGCCACGATCAAGGTTCTGGTGGGCCAGCAACTGCGCCAAACCGTTCGCCTTATCGTCAATCAGTCCACCCGTCCGGGTTCGGGCCAGGCGATCACAAATCAACTGCAACAGGTGCTGGACCGCTTCGTTGCAACCGATCCTGGGCACCCCATCCAACTGCTTCATTTGGGCGATATCCCTGTCGATCCCGAAGTTCGCCAGGCGATCATGCGGCGCCAGCTGATGATGCAACACACGCCTGATTGCCCCGCCGGAAAGGCCATTGCCCAACTTGCCCGCACGCTGGAAAAAACCGTTATCCCCAAGCCCGCGTAAACCGGTGCAAAACCAAAGTGCTATGAAGGGTTTGACCCTGAAGTGGGCGCTGCAATGACCAGAGACTTCACCCTTTCCGGCTCCATCCGCAACAACACGCCGATCTCACGATAGTCGTCCGGCAGGGCTGCGTTATCCCAGCCCTGAGCGGAATGCCGTGCCAGGTTGACTGCCAGGACAACATTGCGCACCCGGGGCGCCTGTGCAAGCGCGGGGTCCATCATGTTCTGCAACAACTCGGGCAGGTTCCATACCTGTATCAACTGACGCTGCAACTCGACGCCGGTAAACCCCATGACGGCTTGCTGCACATCCGCACTCCGCAAGGTGGAATCGGCCATCTGGCGCTTGCGGATTTCGAGCATTTGCCCGGGATTGAAACACCACATCAGCATCTCTGCGACATGCGAAAGCAGGGCTGAAACCAGCACTTCCTGCGCATGCAGATCATGCAGGCGCAGCGCCCAGTCGAATGCATATTCCGCTGCGCGCTGTGCACGCCGCACAGTCTGCAGCAGACAGACCAGCGCATCAAGATGACCACGCAGTGCCGTTTCCACCATCGGTTTCGCGGGAACCGCCAGAAAAAAGCTATCCAGCCCCATCATCAGCAACATCTGCTTCACGTCGACCAGTTCGTAAGCCTGGCTATTCCGCTTGTGCATTTGCATGTGGCGCAGCAATTTCACCGTCATCAAGGGATCATCGGTCACCACATTGGCGATGCTGCTGGCGTTGAGCAGGCCTTGATTGGCGCACAGTTGCTCCAGGTCTCGCGCCGTGTGGCGCAAAACCGGAATATCGGCTCGCCCGAATAAAGCGAGCCAATCTGTCATGCTCTTTGCTTGATGCATCATCAGCCCTCCTCATCAATACAGCGTGACATTATTTTGTGGGGTGATCGCCGGATCATTACCTCGAACATCCGATAGATAAGCACCCACCCTCCCCGCAAAAGCGATTCAGGACGCTTACTGGGTCTATCGGCCCAATCGCCCAAGCCTTAAGGGCCGCGCGTCCCAGGGCTCGATTATTGATCCGGCACGTATTAAACGGGATTGCATGTGTAGGTCGGCAATACTTTGCCGACAGCCCGCAGCGTGCGTCGGCAAAATATTGCCGACCTACTCCCTCTCTCGGATAAAGGATGCCGGATCAATAGCCGCGTAACCTTGCTGCAGGGCCCGTCTTAACCAGCGACATCACCTTGTGGGGTTCCATGTGCAGGAACTCGGCTATTCCGCGAAAATCGTCGGGCAGGGCGGCGTCATGCCAACCATTGGCGGAGTGGCGGGCAAGACTCACGGCCAGGGTCACGTTGCGCACCTGCGGCAACCCGGCTTGATCCGGGTCCATCAAATTCAGCAGCAACGCAGGCAGTTTCCAGTCGATAACAAGTTGGCGCTGTAAATCAATGCCGGCAAAGCCCAGCACCTGCATCTGCACACCGCGACTCCGTCGGCTTCTGTCGAGCGCCTGTCGCCTTCTGATTTCGATCATCGGTCCCGGGTTAAAGCACCACATCAGTATTTCAGTGACATGCGTAAGCAATGCCGACACTTTGACTTCTTCGGCGTGCAGGTTGTGGATGCGCTGCGCCCAATCGGCAGCGTAATACGCTGAACGCTGTGCACGCCGGACTGTCGACAAAAAACAGGCCAGCGCATCGGCATGCCCTTCAAACTGATCTTCAGCAATAAGCGTGGCAGGCACTTCACGAAAAAAAGCCTCCATGCCCATCATCAATAACATCTGCTTGACGTCGAGCAGCTCCTGCATCTGATGACGTGATTTGTGCGCCTGCATATAGCGCATCAGCTTGACCGTCATCAGCGGGTCGTCCGTCACCACATCGGCAATACTGCTGGCGTTGAGCAGCCGTTGATCGGCGCGCAGTTTTTCCAGCGCGAGGGCGGTTTGACGCAAAACAGGAATATCAGCCTGCGCAAAAACAGCGAGCCAGCCATTCATGTCTTCCGGTTGCTGCGACATCTTCATCTCCTGACGTTTCGGCATAATGTTCACATTGACTTCACCCGAATCATTTCAGGTTTTCTTGTCAGGGTTAGCGGCCCGCAGAACCCAGCCTTGAGCGGGGCAGGCCGCCTGTTGCCTGCGCCCCGCGCCAGCCTATCCTTCCACATGCAAGCACCCGGACGTCCGATTGAGCGCAGCGTCCTTGCATGTGAGCGTAATCGCTGCCGCGTGCAGCGAGCGTAGCGCCCACAGGCGAACTGACAGCCGGCTAACGCGGTGTCGTTATCTGCAGGGCGTGGAAAGCCGGGGCGAGGCTATTTCATCGAAGCCAAATCGTAAGCTGCGACTTCACGTTTGTCCGCAGTCGCCGCGAAGACTGTCTCAGTCTGTGCGTATAAACCCGCTCGTCCAGACTGCGACAGTTGCGCTCATTTGCTTGCCTTGTCGTGTGCATGTATCCACGTTGCCCCCCCTTTGGAGAGCGTTTTGGATGCTGCGACAAGCCGGGCGCCTTTTGACAATAAATGGGTCATTGCAGCCGCCTCGACTGGTCGGCTGATCCAGTACCCTTGAGCCGAGTCGCATCCCATCGCCTGAATGGCATCGAATTGCGCCTCGGTTTCAATCCCCTCTGCAACGGTATCTTTTTCAAGTGCCCGTGCCAGGGCAATCACTGCACGAACAATGGTTGCATCTTGCGGATGCCCGAGCCCATCAACAAAGGTTTTGTCGATCTTGATGGTGTCAGCAGGAATCCGCTTGAGATAACCCAGGGAAGAATAGCCCGTTCCAAAATCATCGATCGCGATGCGTATCCCCAGCGCAGACAGTTCACCCAGGATGGTGATGCTGTCTTCCGGATTCAGCATGGCTGCGCTCTCGGTGACTTCCAGTTCGAGACGCGCAGCATCCAGCCCCGTCTCCTGCAAAGTGATCATCACATTTTCTTTTAGATGAGGGTCCTGAAACTGGTGAGTCGAGAGGTTCACCGCCACCCGGAAATCCAGTCCCAACGACACCCATCGCGTCATCTGAATGCAGGCGGTGCGCAACACCCATTGCCCCAGCGGAATGATCAAACCCGAATCTTCAGCGACCTGAATGAATTCGACCGGCGATCGCAGCCTTCCATCCGGCATGACCCAGCGCACCAGCGCCTCAACAGCCACAACCTCACCGCTCCGCATACTGACGATAGGTTGATAAACGATCTGGAATGCTTCGTTTTGCAGGGCGTCGCGCAGCTCATGTTCCATTTCCAGCCGCTCACGTACCCGCGAACCCATCTGTTCTGCATAAACAGTATAGGCGTTTCGTCCAAGACGCTTGGACTCATACATCGCCGTATCGGCGTGCTTCAACAGGGTTTCAATATCTTCCCCATGCCTGGGGTAAAGCGCGATGCCGAGAGAGGGGGTGATGCGCAAGGCACGGCCATTGACCTCGAAAGGGATACTGAACGCGTCAAATATCCGACGGGTAGTCAATATCGCCCCCGACTCATCGCTGCCAGGCAATACCAGCAGGAACTCGTCACCGCCAAACCGCCCCAGTACGTCACCCCGACGAAGCAAGGGCTGAATCCGCTCGGCCACTTTGATCAGCAATGCATCGCCCACAGCGTGCCCCAATGTGTCGTTGATGCCCTTGAACCGATCCAGATCAATAAAAAGAATCGAGAAAGGGGTTGTGCCCGCACTGGAGGCTGCAATATTCGCCGCCAGGACGCTATTCAAACAGCCTCGATTGGGCAGGCCTGTGAGCGCATCCCGCTGGGTCTGCTCAAACAGTTCACTGCTGTGCATCCGCTCACGCCGGGTCACGCGATAAGCAATGACGACGCAAATCCCAAAGAACACGAGAAAACTGATCAGGATGGGAGCGCTATGCCGCCACCAACGATCCACAATCGTGGACGCAGGCACCGAAACATAGGCATACAAGTCCATACCGGTCAGCCTGGTGAATGCGCCGATCCGCTGTTTTTCCCCTGTCACCCAGGGAGAACTGGCTGAGAAATAGCCGGCGGTGATTGCCGGATTCGCCTTGATCATGCGCGCGACCGGACCGGGCGATAGCTGCCCATAGGTTGCGTTGGCATCTGCCACCGGAAAACGGGCCTGCTGGTAGCCATCGGTGCGCAACAAGCCGATGAAACTCCCCGATGGCACTGGCAACTGGTGCAAGAACGTGCCTTTTTTTTCCAGTGGGATGGCAGCCTGCACAAGCAGTCTGGGCTTGCCATCGCGCCCCCTCACCACATGGCGAACGGAAAAGCGCCAGACCTTGATGGCCTTGCCGATTTCAGGCGGCCCTACGGTATAAGGCAACGGGCTGGACATATCCAGAAGCAACTGCTTGATGTAGGGCGGATCCAGGCGAAAGTCCGGCAGCGGCTTGCCGGGCGGGACGGCTGTATTAAGCAGCATTTCACCGTCCGGCGCGAACACCACGACAGCGCGCACTTGCGGGTGTCGATTCTGGAATGTCAGAAGATAGGGCCGCAGGATTTCGGGGTGTTCGCGCAACGCGGGCTGATCGAGCAGTTCGCCCAAAGGCGCCAAACCATTTCCCAATTCATCGAAGAACGCCTGAGAGGCGGATGCCAGAAAACGGGAAAGTGTCAGCAGATTATCGTGGGCATCCCGTTCTTCACGCTGCCAGCCATAAAGCCCGTAAGAAACCAACGCAGCAGTGCCTATCAGCAAATACGTCAGCAAGGCTTTACGCAGCAGGCGGGAAAAGGGTGCGGTTTCTAGCACGCGTATTTAAGCCAATTGGGCGAGGAGATAATGAATTATCGACAGGAATTTACAATTCTTAAACAGTTATCAATATGGTCCCGAATTCAGCCCTCACTGATACGTCTGTCCGTTGTGCCTGATCCAGCCGCCGGGGTGGCGGCCCTGCGGATCGTGGTGCGTCCAGTGCATCACGCCGCCTTTCGCATTCCACTCGTATTCGCCGTAAAAGGCGACCGTATCACCCGTGCGCAGCGCATCGATGCGCTGGGCCAGATCGATGTTGTGCGCCACCAGCAGGGTTCGGCCCGAGTTCAGTTTGACGATGAAACGCTGATGACGACTCCCCTTGTCGTCATCGGGCAGCAGCTTGATGACCACCCCCTGCCCGGCCAGTTGCTGGTTGCTGAGGCGATTGCTGAAGGCGTGTTCAAGCGCAGCGTCGGCATGCTCACCGGCTGTTGAAACATGACCTGAACCGCCGGGTATTTCAGGGCTGCCTGACGTCCCCGGAGCGGGAAGGAGTGAAAAATAAGCGGCAACAGCCAGGGCTGCGATCAATAAAATTTTATTCATGTTCAAACCGTTAACCGTTCCATCAGACAAGCTCTTATGCGCCGCCGAGGAAGCGCTGATTAGTTCCGTCATCGCGAGAAACGAAGAGACGCGGCGAGCCAGCGGTCATTGATTAAGCTGACACGCTGGATTGCTTCGCTGCGCTCGCAATGACGGTTTTTGAATTATTGATCCGACATCATTTATCCGAGAAAGGGAGTAGGTCGGCAATACTTTGCCGACGCACGCTGCGGGCTG
>JADMKH010000317.1 GCA_018780025.1 Thiobacillus sp. | reverse complement strand
GCCGCGCCGGAGTTTCTTCACTATCACGATACCGAATGGGGCTTTCCGGTCAGCGATGACCATCGCCTGTTTGAGAAGCTGTGCCTGGAGAGTTTTCAGTCCGGCCTGAGCTGGCGCACCATCCTCGCCAAGCGCGAGAATTTCCGCTCGGCCTTCCATCATTTCGATTTTGATCTGGTTGCGCGCTACACCCAGCACGACATCGATCGCCTGCTCAATGACGAGGGCATCGTCCGCCACCGCGGCAAGATCGAGGCCGCGATTAACAATGCGCGTCAGGCCCGTGCGCTCGTTAACAAAGAGGGCTCGCTGGCCGCTTTTATCTGGCGTTACGAACCCGATATGAAACAGCGTGCCGAACCGCAGACAGCCTCGACCTCGGCGGCATCGATCGCCTTGTCCAGGGATTTGAAAAAGCTTGGGTGGAAATTCGTTGGACCCACGACGGTGTATGCCTTCATGCAAGCCATGGGGCTGATCAACGATCACGTTGAGGACTGTGTAATCAGGGCCCAGGTTGAGCACGCACGACAGCAGTTCAAGCGCCCCGGGCGCTGAGCATTCGAGAACAGGCGCAAACTCAATCAAAACAGCTGAAAGCGCATACTCTGGACAGCATACTGAAATAACACCCTTACCCATTTGCAGGATACAAACGGTCACACTTAAGTTTCCATCTTTACCTCATGCGGAACGGGTCGATAGTCGGCGTAGTTATCGAACCGTGGAACCAGAAAACCGGGGCTCCGGCATTGTGTCGTCGGCCAACCTCTTACCTTGAAGTCAACGCCATGTTGTTTCACCCACCAAGGAGAGAGCGTCATGGAAGTTCAAGTTAGCATTGCTGCAGTTCTATTAAGTGTTGCGTCGTTTTCAGCGATGGCAGACATCGTTGTTCCGATGACGCTGGTTGATGAAAAAGGGATTGGCGTTTCGGTCGGCCAGGTCACGATCGCCGAATCGGCGTATGGCCTGGTTTTTAGCCCCGCCCTCACCGGTATGACACCGGGATTGCATGGTTTTCATGTCCATGCCAATCCCAGCTGCATGCCGAAGGACAAGGACGGGAAGATGGTTGCAGCGCTGGGTGCGGGCGGTCATTACGATCCGCAGGACACCAAGCGCCACGGCACGCCGTGGGGAGATGGTCACGTGGGCGACCTGCCGCCGCTGTTTGTGGATGCCAGCGGCAATGCCAGCCAGCCGGTTCTGGCGCCGCGCCTGAAAATGGCGGACATGAAAGGACGCGCGCTGATGGTTCATGTCGGCGGCGACAACCATTCCGACCACCCCGCCGCGCTGGGTGGGGGCGGTGCGCGCATGGTGTGTGGCGTGTCGATGTAATGCGCTGAAGCCAACGCGTCAGAGGATCGGCCGAAAACCCCATGGGTGGCCGATCCAGACAAAAGCAACTGGGATCGACTCGATTTGTTTGCACGTATTCCTGAATGCAAAGCTTGAGGACAAGCCCCAATGATTGACCCCATCCCAAGCGTTTAACCGCGCCAATTTTTTCGCTTGATCGATGCGTGCCCAAGTGAAATACGGCTCGACTCGCCCAAAATCCCCGTACACAGCAGTTTGCCTATCGCTCGCGTCGCGCATTGACGACACCCACAATCCGTTCTATCTATTTGTTTTATTGAATAGTTTTTAATACTCATTCATGTCATCCGGATTTCACGTCTCAATTTGGGGACAATCGGCCAGGCCTGCCGCCCTGATTCAGCCTGAATAAATTCAGTATCTATCTGTTTATCAAACCGATTCCAGCATTGGCACGCACTTTGCGAGTTGAGGATGTTGCATCCGGTTTCATGGCTGTAACCGTGCTATAGCGTTTTAACAAACAAGCTCACTGAAGGAATCCATTCCCATGCTCAAAAACTTCATGCATCCCAGCCCTCCCCAAACCGATTCCAAACAACCCGGCGTTTCCAGAACCGATTCCAGCAGAATTAATCATTCATCGTACGACTCCGTCAGGCCGGTCGAAGTGGCTAAGGCGGCAAGCTCAGCGGAGGTCACACCAAACGCACCGTCCGAAGACGGCAACAAGCTCATCGTCGGCCCGAACATCAAGCTGAAGGGCTCGGAAATCACCGATTGCGAAATTCTGGTGGTGGAAGGCCGGGTGGAAGCCTCGATGGACAGCCGCGATATCCGCATTGCTGAAGGCGGCGTGTTTTCGGGCAAGGCCGAGATCGATGTGGCAGAGGTGCGCGGCCACTTTGAAGGCGAACTGACCGCCCGTAAACGGCTGGTCATTTATGCCACGGGCAAGGTCTCCGGCGTGATCCGCTATGGCGCGATGAGCATCGAGGAAGGCGGCACCATTTCCGGCGACGTGGCCACACTTTCAGCGGGTGCGGGCAAGGTTTCGGCAATATCGGATGCGGCGTCGACCGAATCGGAATCGGTCAAAAATGAAATTGCGCGGCTGGAACTCGCGCGCAATTCGATGGGTAAACGTCAGGGCTGATCAAAGCCTTGAACAAGGGGCTGTCCTCGATATGTGACAGCGCCCTCGGATCTGGCCCTGCATGGCCTTGGCTTTCAGGTCAGGCGATAAACTGCGCGAGCTTTTCTGCCCGATCCACTTGCTCCCAGGTGAATTCCGGCTCGGGCCGTCCAAAGTGCCCGTACGCGGCCGTCTTCCGATAGATGGGCCGGCGCAGGTCGAGGCTGTCGATGATGCCGCGCGGGGTCAGGCTGAAGGTGCCGCGCACCATGGCTTCCAGCTTGTCGTCCGGCACGGTTCCGGTGCCATAGGTTTCAATCAGCAGGGAAACCGGCTCGGCCACGCCGATGGCATACGCCAGCTGAACCAGGCAGCGTTTTGCGTACCCTGCGGCCACAAGATTTTTGGCGATATAGCGCGCCATGTAGGCTGCCGAGCGGTCAACCTTGGTCGGGTCTTTGCCTGAAAATGCACCGCCGCCGTGCGGGCAGGAACCGCCATAGGTGTCGACGATGATTTTGCGGCCGGTGAGGCCGGTGTCGCCATTGGGGCCGCCGATTTCGAACGGGCCGGCGGGATTGACCCACAGCTTGAAAGTCGGTGTGCGTAGCGCCATTGGCACCAAGGGATCGATAATTTCGCGCGCGACTTCCTGCGCGACCCAGGCGGGGTCGAGGTCGCGATCGATCTGCGTGGAAAGAATCACGTTTTCGATCCCGGCGACTTTGCCGTTTTTATACGCAACCGTGACCTGGCTTTTTGCATCGGGACGCAGCCAGGGCAAGGCGCCGGATTTGCGCAGTTCGGCCTGTTTTTGCACCAGGCGATGCGCCAGCCACACCGGGTAGGGCATCAGGTCGGGGGTTTCGTCGCAGGCGTAGCCGAACATCAGGCCCTGGTCGCCGGCACCGATATCGCCGCCGGCCAGGGTGATGCCCTTGTGAATCTGGATCGACTGGTGATTGAAGCGCACCTGCACTTCGCAGCTGTTGGGGTCGATGCCGGTTTCGGTATCGCGATAGCCGATGTCGCGCAGCACCTGACGCGCGATGGCTTCGGCGCGGCCTTGAATTTCATTGAACAGTTCCTTGCGCACGGTTTTGAACTCACCGGCGATGACCACCAGATTGTCAGCGACGAAGGTTTCGCAGGCCACCTTGGCCTCGGGTTCTTCGGCCAGAAAGGCATCGAGAATGGCGTCCGAAATCTGGTCGGCGATCTTGTCGGGATGGCCTTCCGATACGGACTCGGAAGTAAACAAATGGCGGCGGGGATTCATGAAACTGTCCTATGAAACGTGATGCGTGTTGAGTGTGTTACGTGTTTCGAACCGCGAGTCGCCAGAGCGACGTGACTTCGGCCGCGCGTGCGGTGTGGAGCGGATCGGTCGCATCCGACGCGCGGGGATGCGTGGGCTTGACGTCCACCCGCGCCACCACGTTCAAGCCGGCGGCGTCGATAGCAGCCAGCAACCACTCGCGCGAGCGCAACCCCAAATGCTCGGCCAGATCCGACAGGATCAGCCAGCCCTCGCCGCCCGGCTCCAGATGCGCCGCCAGCCCGTTCAAAAATCCCAGCAGCATGCGGCTATCGGGATCGTAAATCGCATGTTCGAGCGGCGAATTGGCGCGTGCAGGCACCCACGGTGGATTGCACACAATGAGCGGCGCGCGGCCATCCGGAAACAGGTTGGCCTCAACCACCTCCACCCGCCCCTTCAGTCCAAGCCGGGCGATATTCTGGCGCGCACATGCGAGGGCACGCGGGTCCTGGTCGGTGGCAATGACATGTTTGACCCCTCGGTGCGCCAGCACGGCTGCCAGCACGCCGGATCCCGTGCCGATGTCGAACGCGAGCTTCGATGTGGGCAGCGGGGCTTCATTCACCAGCCCCACGTACTCGCCGCGCACCGGCGAAAACACGCCGTAGTGCGGATGGATGCGGTCGTCGAGCGCCGGGACTTCCACGCCTTTCTTGCGCCATTCATGCGCGCCGATCACGCCGAGCAACTCGCGCAGCGAGACGATCGAGGCTTCCTCGCCCGCCCCATAGGCTTCGGCGCAGGCTTCTTTCACATTCGGTGCACGGCGCAGCGGAATCCTGAAATCTGCGTCCAGCGGCAACAGCAGCATCCCCAGGGTGCGGGCACGCTGGGATTGCGCCTGACGATGAAAGTTGAAGGCTTCGGTCGGCGAAGTTGCGGCCTTGCGCGGTTTGCGGTCGATGCGGCGCGCGATAGCCTGCAGCAATTGCCGCGCATTCTGAAAATCGCCCCGCCACAGCAGCGCGTTGCCTTCGCTGGCCAGGCGATAGGCCGCATCCGCTGTCAGCTGATCGTCCACGACCATCACGCGCTTGGGCGCTGGCGCGCCGCTCTCGGCACGCCAGCGGGCAGAGCGGTTCTCGTCCGCTTCGGTCCAGTTCACAACAGGGTTAATCGCGTCAGGCACAGGGGTTACCACCAATAGTTGTTGCGTAATGACTGGGCGGCTTTTGGAGCCGGCTTCACCGCGTGGGGTGAAGCGTCGAAGCAAGAGAAGTAGCGACGGGTTTGTCGGGTTGATGCGTCTTTAGAGCTTGGCGCTGCGCCCGCCGTCCACCGCCAGCACCTGCCCGGTCACAAAATGCGTGTCCATCGCGAAAAAGCGCACCGCGAGGGCAATGTCGGTGGGATCGCCCGCGCGCTTCAGCATGGTGTGAGAGATGATGCGCTGGCGCGAGACCTGGTCAAAATTGACGTCGTCTTCCGGCCACATGATCGGCCCCGGTGCGATGGCGTTGACGCGCACTTCGGGCGCGAGTTCGCGCGCCAGCGATTTGGTCAGCCCCACCAGTCCGGCCTTGGCAATGGAATAGACCACATAGCTTTTCATCGGTCGTTCGGCGTGGATGTCGGTGATATTGATGATGCAGCCGCGGCGCTTCTTGAGTTCGGGCGCAGCTGCCTGCGACAGGAACAAGGGTGCCTTGAGGTTGCTGCCCATCAGGTCGATCCAGTCTTTTTCGGCGATGGTGCCGACCGGCGTGGGATAAAAGCTCGACGCATTGTTGAGCAGCACATCCAGCCCGCCAAAGGTGGCGACGGTTTTATGGATCAGGCTGGGCAGGCCGCCGATGTCGAGCAAATCCGCCTGGATCAGCGCCACCGAATCGGGGCGGATAGCGTTCAATTCGTTCTGCAAGGCGCGCGCCTCGATGGCCGAGCTGCGGTAATGAATCATCAGGTTGGCGCCGGCTGCGTGCAGCAGGCGCGCCGAGGCCGCGCCCACGCGTTTTGCTCCGCCTGTAATCAACACCGTTTTGCCATGCATCGGGGTTCGCCCTTATATTCCCAGGATTGCGCATTATCCATCAAGTCAACCATCCCATGCTGCCCATCCCCACTCCCGATGCCCTCATCCATAGCCAGCGCGTCGTGGCGCATCTCCAGAAGCTGATCCAGCACGCCGGTGGCTGGATATCATTTGCGCAGTTTATGGAGGCCGCGCTCTATGCGCCCGGCCTCGGCTACTACGCGGCCGGTGCGACGAAGCTGGGGCCGGCAGGCGACTTTGTCACCGCGCCCGAAATGACGTCCCTGTTCGGCCGCACGCTGGCGCACGCGACGGCCCCGGTGCTGCGCGATACCTGCGGCGAGGTGCTGGAGCTGGGCGCGGGCAGCGGAAAACTGGCGGTGGACGTGCTGGGCGAGCTGGAGCGACTCGACGCGCTGCCCGCGCGTTATTGCATACTGGAAGTGAGCGCCGACCTGCGCGCACGCCAGCAGGAAACCATCATGCGCGAGCTGCCGCACCTCGCAGACCGGGTGCACTGGCTGGACGCCCTGCCCGCGCATTTCAGCGGCATGATGCTGGGCAACGAAGTGCTCGACGCGCTGCCGGTAGAACTGGTTCACTGGATAGAAGACGCGCCGATGCTGCGCGGCGTGAGCCTGGAAGGTGAGCATTTCGCGTGGCAGGACCGCCCCATTGCCGACCCAGCGCTGCATGCCCGCGCCGATGCTTTAAACCTGGCGCCGGGCTATCTTTCCGAAATCAATCTGGCGGCCGAGGCGCTGATCGCCTCGCTTGCGCAATGCCTGGACCACGGCCTGATCCTGATGATCGATTATGGATTCGGCGAGCGTGAGTACTACCACCCGCAACGCCACATGGGCACGTTGCGTGCGCATTACCGCCACCATGCGCTGGACGATCCGTTTTATTTGCCGGGGCTGTGCGATCTGACTGCGCATGTCGATTTCAGCGCAGTGGCGAGGGCGGGGGATGCTGCGGGGCTGAGTCTGGCGGGCTACGCCAGCCAGGCGAATTTCCTGCTCAACGCCGGGCTGACTGATTTGCTGATGCAGATTTCACCCGCCGACGCGGCCGCTTATCTGCCGCAGGCCAATGCGGTGCAACGTCTGGTGTCGCCCGCCGAGATGGGCGATCTGTTCAAGGTGATTGCGTTCACCCGGGGCAATGTCGCGCCGCTGGCGGGGTTTTCCCGCGGCGACCGCGGACACAGCCTGTAGCGTTTATTCCTGCGGCAGCAACGGCAGCTGCGTGTCCGGATCCAGCGCCAAACGGGTCACCCGGATCACATGCAAACGGCGGCTGTCGGCGCGCAGCACGCTGAAGATAAAGCCATCGAAATTGACTGATTCGCCGCGCTTGGGCAGGTGGCCAAAGCGCGATACGACGAGTCCGCCCACCGTGTCGAATTCCTCGTCGGAAAATTGCGCGCCCAGGGTTTCGTTGAAGTCTTCGATTTCGGTGCTGGCCTTGACGCGGAACACCCCCTCGTTTTCGCGGATGATGTTGTCCTCGGTTTCGTCGAAGTCGTATTCGTCTTCGATGTCGCCGACGATCTGCTCCAGCACGTCTTCGATCGTCACCAATCCGGCCACGCCGCCATATTCATTCACCACGATGGCGATGTGATTGCGGTTGGAACGGAAGTCTTTCAGCAGCACATTCAGCCGCTTGGATTCGGGGATAAACACGACGGGGCGCAACATGCCGCGGATGTCGGCATCGTCTTCGGCATAGTGCCGCAGCAGGTCTTTGGCCAGCAGAATCCCGATGATGTCGTCGCGGTCACGGTCGATGACCGGAAAGCGCGAGTGCGCGGTTTCGATGACACGGGGAATGAACACTTCCGGCGCATCGTTGATGTCGACGACGTCCATTTGCGGGCGCGGAATCATGATTTCGCCGACGCGCATTTCGGACACCTGTAGCACGCCTTCGATCATCGCCAGCGCATCGGCATCCATCAAACTGTTTTCGTAGGCGCCGTGCAGCAATTCGATCAACTGCTCGCGGTCTTCGGGCTCGCGCATCAACCAGTGGGAAATGCGCTCGAGCAAGCTCGGTTTGGGACTACTGTCGGACTCCATGGGGGTAACGGTCAGGAAAAATAAGGGTTGGATATACGGAAGCGCTTCAGTATAGCGGCTTCGCGCGATTCCATGATGTCAGCATCATGAGGCTCGATATGGTCGTAGCCCTGCAGATGCAGGACGCCGTGGATGGTCATATGGGCGTAATGCGCCTGGAGCGGCTTGCCCTGTTCGCGCGCCTCGCGTTCGATCACCGGCGCGCAGATCACCACATCGCCGCCCAGCGTGCCGGGGGAAATTTCGCCGTATTCGAAGGTCAGCACATTGGGCACGTAATCTTTATTGCGGTAATCGGTATTGAGCGCCTGCGCTTCCCCGGCGTCGACGATGCGCACGGTGATTTCGGCGTTCTGCTCCAGCGCGGCGGCAACCCAGCGGCGAACTTGCGCCCGCGTCGGCAGCGCGCCGGCCTCGCTGGCAAACTGCACCGACAAACTGAACTCAGGACTTGCCACGGGCTTCCGTTTCCGCGCGGCGCGCCGCATAGGCATCGACGATGCGGCCCACCAGCGGATGGCGCACCACGTCTTCGGACAGGAAATGGGTGAAGGCAATGCCGCGCACGTCGGACAGCACCTCGGTGGCGTCGAGCAGGCCGGATTTGATGTGCTTGGGCAGGTCGATCTGCGTCGGGTCGCCGGTCACCACCGCGCGCGCGCCAAAACCAATGCGCGTCAGAAACATCTGCATCTGCTCGGGCGTGGTGTTCTGCGCCTCGTCGAGAATGATGAAGGCGTGGTTGAGCGTGCGCCCGCGCATGAAAGCCAGCGGCGCGACTTCAATCGAGTGGCGCTCGATCAGCCGCGTCACCTTGTCGAAACCCATCAGGTCGTACAGCGCGTCGTACAGCGGGCGCAAATAGGGATCGACTTTCTGCGTCAGGTCGCCCGGCAGAAAGCCCAGCCGCTCGCCCGCTTCCACCGCCGGCCGCGTCAGCACGATGCGCTTGACCTGTTCGCGCTCCAGCGCGTCGACCGCGCACGCTACCGCGAGGTAGGTCTTGCCGGTGCCGGCCGGGCCGACGCCGAAGGTGATGTCGTGGCTGCGGATCTGCTCGATGTATTCGCCCTGGCGCGGCGTGCGCGCGCGCAGGTCGGCGCGGCGAGTACGCAGTTCCGGGCCTTCAGCATCGACACGACCGCGCGTGATTTCGACCAGGCCCAACTGGATGTCGTCCAGGCTCAGTTCATCATGCGCGCGGTTGTAAAAATGCTCGATCGCCTGCGCGCCCTTTTCGGCCTGCGCCGAATCGCCACTGAAACGGAAGCTCGATCCACGACGGCCTATCGTCACATCAAACGCCGCTTCGATCTGGCGCAGGTTCTCGTCCATCGGCCCGCACAGATTGGCCAGCCGCCGGTTGTCTTCCGGCGCCAGACGCAATTCAACGATGTCGGTTTTCAAGCGGAGATGCTTTCGAGCGTCACCACTTCGCCGCGCAAACTGTGCGACAAAGCCTGGGTGACGGCGACCTCAACGAACTGCCCGATCAGGCGCGACTGTCCGGCGAAATTGACGATGCGATTGTTGTCGGTGCGGCCGGCGAGCTCATCGGCGTTTTTCCGGGCGTGGCCTTCGACCAGCACCCGCTGCACCGTGCCGACCATGGCCTGGTTCACCCTCTGCGCCTGGGCTTCGATCTGCGCCTGCAGTTTCGTCAGCCGCTGCGACTTCTGTTCAGGCGTCACGTCATCCGGGAAGTCCGAAGCCGGGGTGCCGGGGCGCTTGCTGTAGATGAAGGAGAAGCTGGCGTCGAAATCGAGCTCCCGGATCAGGTTCATCGTCGCGTCGAAATCGGCGTCGGTCTCGCCGGGAAAACCGATGATGAAATCCGACGACAGGCACAGGTCGGGGCGCTGCTCGCGCAAGCGCCGCACGATGGATTTGAACTCCAGCACGGTGTGGCCGCGCTTCATCGCCGCCAGCACGCGGTCGGAACCCGACTGCACCGGAAGATGCAGGTGCGACACCAGCTTGGGTAATGTTCCATAACACTCGATCAGCCGCTGCGTCATTTCGCGCGGGTGGCTGGTAGTGTAGCGAATGCGCTCAATGCCGGGAATCTCGTGCACCATTTCCAGTAAAAAGGCGAAGTCCACGGTGCCGCCATCGTGCGCCGTGCCCTGGTAGGCGTTGACGTTCTGCCCCAGCAGGGTGACTTCCTTCACCCCGCCATTCGCCAGGCCGACGATCTCGGCAATCACATCGTCGAACGGGCGCGAAAACTCCTCGCCGCGTGTGTAGGGCACCACGCAGAAGGTGCAGTATTTGGAACAGCCTTCCATGATCGAGACAAACGCCGACGCGCCTTCGACGCGCGCCGGCGGCAGGTGGTCGAATTTCTCGATTTCGGGAAAGCTGATGTCGACCTGAGCACGCCCGGTTGCACGCTTTTTCGCGATCAGTTCGGGCAGGCGGTGCAGCGTCTGCGGGCCGAACACCACGTCGACGAAAGGCGCGCGCGACACGATGGCCGCGCCTTCCTGCGAGGCCACGCAGCCGCCGACGCCGATAATGAGATTGGGGTTGGCCTGCTTCAGGTGACGCACCCGGCCCAGATCGTGGAACACCTTTTCCTGCGCTTTTTCGCGCACCGAACAGGTATTGAACAGGATCACGTCGGCATCGTCCGGCGTATCGGTTTTCACCAGGC
>JADMKH010000235.1 GCA_018780025.1 Thiobacillus sp. | reverse complement strand
CCAAGCAGTTTCTGAAGTCGATCAAGCGCGCCGGCTTTGGCCCCAACCTGTTCGATGAATGGCGTTATCTCGATCACGGCGAGCCGGGCAAGTCGAATCACGACCGGCCGCTGAACCCGGATTTCGTGCTGAACCAGGCACGTTATCAGGATGCATCGGTGCTGCTGGCGCGGGAGAATTTTGGCTGCGGCTCCAGTCGGGAGCATGCCCCGTGGGCCCTGGAAGACTATGGTTTTCGCGCCATCATCGCGCCGAGCTTCGCCGATATTTTCTATAACAACTGCTTCAAAAACGGCATCCTGCCTATCGTGCTCGACGCGGCCGTGGTCGACCGTTTGTTTCGCGAGTGCGATGCATCCGTGGGCTATCGGCTCAACGTCGATCTGGACCGGCAGACCGTGACCACGCCGGGCGGCGAAGTGCTGGCGTTCGAGGTCGACGGCGGACGCAAGCATCGCCTGCTGAACGGCCTCGACGACATCGGCCTGACGCTGTTGCAGGGCGACAAGATCAATGCGTATGAAGCACGGCGCAAGCTTGAAGCGCCGTGGTTGTTCAGCTGAATGAAAGATTGGACACAGAGGAAACAGAGGGCTTATGGCCTTTTTGTTTTACCCTCTGCGCCCTCTGTTTCCTCTGTGTGAAACCGGAAGATTAAAAACATGAAAATTGCAGTTCTCCCCGGTGACGGTATCGGCCCGGAAATTGTCGCGCAAGCGGTCAAGGTACTTGAGGTGCTGCGCACCGAGGGTGCGAAACTCGAAATGGAAACCGCGCCCATCGGTGGCGCAGGTTATGACGCCGCGGGCGATCCGCTCCCGGATACAACACTGAAGCTTGCGCGCGAAGCCGATGCGGTGCTGCTCGGTGCCGTCGGCGGCCCGCAGTACGATGCGCTGGATCGTCCGCTGCGCCCCGAGCGCGGCCTGCTGCGCATACGCAAGGAACTCAACCTGTTTGCCAACCTGCGGCCGGCGTTGTTGTATCCCGAACTCGCGTCGGCGTCCTCGCTCAAACCCGAAGTGGTATCCGGGCTCGACCTCATGATCGTGCGTGAACTCACCGGTGATGTGTATTTCGGCCAGCCGCGCGGAATTGAAGTACGCAACGGCGAGCGCGTCGGTTTCAACACCATGCTGTATGCCGAATCCGAAGTGCGGCGGGTGGCGCATGTGGCGTTTGGCATCGCGATGAAACGCGGTAAAAAATTGTGTTCGGTGGATAAGGCCAACGTGCTGGAGTGCTCGGAGTTGTGGAAGGAGGTGATGATCGAGGTGTCGAAAGATTATCCCGATGTCGCGCTCTCCCACATGTACGTCGATAATGCAGCAATGCAGCTGATTCGCGCGCCCAAGCAGTTCGACACCATAGTGACCGGCAATATTTTTGGCGATATTCTGTCCGATGCGGCTTCAATGTTGTCCGGTTCGATCGGCATGTTGCCGTCGGCCTCGCTGGACGAAAACAACAAGGGCATGTTTGAGCCGATTCACGGCTCCGCGCCCGACATCGCCGGCAAGAACATGGCGAATCCGCTGGCCACGATTTTGTCGGCGGCAATGATGTATCGCTACACCTTCGCCGATCTGGCCACTGCTGACCGGATTGAAAACGCGGTGAAGAAAGTGATTTCGCAAGGTCTGCGAACCAGCGACATCTGGACCGAAGGCACGCAAAAAGTGTCGTGCAGCAAGATGGGCGATGCGGTGGTGAAGGCGCTGGCTAGCTGAATTTTAGAGGTCGGGATTCAGGGATCAGGGGTCAGGGAACGAGCGGTCGGAGACCTCGCAATTAGAAGGCGGGTTGTGCCCGAGCCTTCCCTGACCCCCTCACAAGGAGAAACGAAATGATGAAAGTAGGGCTGGTCGGCTGGCGCGGGATGGTCGGTTCCGTGCTGATGGGGCGAATGCGTGAAGAGCATGACTTCGACCATATTGAGCCGGTATTTTTCACGACGTCCAACGTCGGCGGCAAGGGCCCGGACATGGGTCGTGAGGTTGCGCCGTTAAAAGACGCCAGCAGCATCGACGATCTGAAGCTGTGCGACACCATCATCACCTGCCAGGGCGGCGACTACACCCAGGACGTGTATCCGAAGCTGCGCGCAGCCGGCTGGAACGGCTACTGGATCGACGCCGCCTCGACGCTGCGAATGAAGGACGAGGCCATCATCATCCTCGATCCGGTCAACGGCAATGTCATCCGGGACGGCATCGCCAACGGTGTCAAAACCTATGTCGGCGGCAACTGCACGGTGTCCTTGATGCTGATGGCAATGGGCGGCCTGTTCGACGCCGGGCTGGTCGAATGGGTGTCGCCGATGACTTATCAGGCGGCGTCCGGCGCCGGCGCGCGCAATATGCGCGAACTGATCCAGCAGATGGGCGCGGTGCATGCCGAAGTCAAAGACCTGCTCGACGATCCGGCTTCCGCGATTCTCGAAATCGACCGCAAGGTGGCCGATTTCATCCGGTCCGACCGCTATCCCGTTGATGCCTGGCCGGTGCCGCTGGCCGGCAACCTGATTCCGTGGATCGATGTCGCGCTTGAATCCGGCCAGTCCAAGGAAGAATGGAAGGCACAGGTTGAAGCCAACAAGATCATGCGTCGTGCCGATAATCCGATCCCCATCGACGGCCTGTGTGTGCGCGTGGGCGCGATGCGCTGCCACTCGCAGGCGCTTACCATCAAGCTGACCAGGGACGTTCCGCTGGCCGACATTGACAGCCTGATCGCCGAGCACAACCAATGGGTGAAAGTGGTGCCGAACGATCGCGAACTCACCATGCGGGAACTGACCCCCGCAGCGGTGACCGGCACGCTTACCGTGCCGATCGGGCGGATGCGCAAGCTCAATATGGGCCCGCAATACCTGACTGCGTTTACCGTAGGGGACCAGCTCTTGTGGGGTGCGGCAGAGCCCTTGCGCCGGATGCTGCGAATTCTGCTGGAAGCCCGATAACATAAGGCTCGAAGAAAAATATCTTGGGGTTGGTGCGGTTTATGCACTAAAGATTGCGTCTGCCGAGCCGTCAATAGTGGCGTCAAGTATTCAACAGCTCCGTTTGGCGGAGCGAATAGGGAGAAACGGATGAAATTGAAGCGCTTCACCATCCAACTGGTGGCCGCCGGACTGATCGCCGCGCCGCTGATGGCGAATGCCGCCGGGCTGGGCAAGCTGTCTGTCACCTCTTCACTGGGGCAGCCGCTCGCGGCTGAGATCGAGCTGTTCTCGGCCGACAAAGCGGAACTGGAGAGTCTCTCTGCCACGCTGGCTTCCGACCAGGCGTTCCGTGATGCGCGGGTCGAATACGCACCGGTTCTCTCTGCGCTGCGTTTTTCGGTCGAGAAAAAACCGAATGGCAAAGCCGTGCTGAAGGTTTCCTCCAGCCGCCCGGTCAACGATCCGTTTATCGACATGCTGGTGGAACTGAGCTGGGCGTCAGGACGACTGGTACGTGAATACACTCTGTTGCTTGACCCGCCCGGGATGGCGAGCCCTCAAACGGTCGCTCCGGTTGCCGTTTCGATTCCCGCGCAAGCCGCGCCCAGGCCCGCCGCAGTCAAACCAGCGCCTGTCGCGCAGGAACAAGTTACCCCGGATCCTGCCGCGCCCAAACCCGAGCCAAAGCCGGCAGCGCCAGACAGCATCCTCGTCAAACGAGGGGATACGCTGGGTCGTATTGCCAGCCGTGTGCGCCCAGAAGGGGTCAGTCTTGAACAGACTTTGCTCGGGCTATATCGCGAGAACGCCCAGGCATTCGATGGCAACCTGAATCGTCTTAAGGCTGGCAAGACGCTCAGCATCCCGTCGGCAGACAAAGTGGCTGCAATTCCGCAAAAAGAAGCCGTACGAGAGCTCAAGCTTCAAGCAGACGACTGGCGTGCCTATCGCCAGAAACTGGCGGGTGCAGTCAGTGAGGCGCCCGAAGCGAAAGCTGCGCCAGGCGAAGCCAGCAGCGGCAAGATTACGCCCAAGGTTGAGGACCGCGCCAAAGCGGCTCCCGAAAGTCAGAAGGACGTATTGAAACTGTCCAAAGTCACGCCGCCAACCGCTGCAGCGACGGCAGCCAAGGCCGACGAAGCGCGGGCTTTGCAGGACAAACTGCGCGCCCAGGAAGAGGATGCAACGGCACGCGAAAAGGCATTGAAAGAATCGGGTCAGCGGGTTGCCACGCTGGAAAAGCAGATTCAGGATATGCAAAAGCTGGTTGAAATGAAGGAAAAAGCGCAGACCGAAGCGCCGGCTCCTGAAGCGGCTGCGCCGGCTCCAGCACCGGCACCGGCACCGGATGAAGTGAAACCTGTACCCGTTGTTCCGGTCGTCAAGGCACCTGAAGCTGCTCCTGTAGCCGCGGAAAACTGGTATGCGCCGTTACTGGCCAACCCGATGTATTGGGGCGGTGGCCTCGCAGCTCTGGGCCTGGGCGGGGTGCTGTGGTGGATGATGGCAGGCGGGGGGCGCCGTCGCAAAACCGGTGGCTCCGTGATGGAAGACAGCATCATGACGGGCGGCGACGTTCGCCCGAACTCCGTGATTGGCGCCGCATCGGGTGGCAGCGTCAATACGGGGGACACGTCATTCCTGACTGACTTCAGCCAGGCGGGGCTGGGCACAATTGATACGCATGACGTTGATCCCATTGCCGAAGCCGAGGTCTACATGGCCTATGGCCGCGATGTGCAGGCTGAGGAAATTCTCAAGGAAGCCATCAGCAAAAATCCCGACCGCCACGAGATTCGTTCCAAGCTGCTTGAAATCTATGCCGCCAGACACAACACGGCTGCATTTGAATCCGTTGCAGGCGAGCTTTACGCTGCGCTGGGCAGCAAGTCCAGCCCGCTGTGGGATAAAGCCTGTGAAATGGGACGCGGTATCGATCCGACCAACCCGCTTTATGGCGGCGTGCAATCGGGGAGTGCGCCTGTTGCGGCAGTCGCTACCGTTGCAGCAACTGCCGCGATAGCAGGAGGCGCAGTAGGGTTTGAAGATGAGACTGTAGCTGAACTCCAGCCAGCAGACTTGACTGAAGTCGAGCCTGAATCCGATGTGCCGACTGCGGTCATGGAATTTGAGTCTGCAGGGCAGGTGCTGAACTTCGATACCCCGGCCGGTTCGACAGCCGCCCCCGAGCCAGGCTACCAGGAGATGGATACGCAAGGCCTCGACTTCGATCTGCCGGACCTGGATGTGCCGACCTCGAAGGATGACGCGCTGGATCTGGATCTGGGGCTGGAAGAAGATAATGGCCCGGACAGTAAATTCGATTTCAGCGGTCTCGATCTCGATCTGGGCGATGCCGGTGGCAATGACCTCGAACTCGATGAAGTCGGCACCAAGCTTGACCTCGCCCGCGCTTACGTGGAAATGGGCGACAAGGAAGGCGCACGTGAAATCCTCGCCGAGGTGCTGGCCGAAGGCAGCGACAAGCAAAAATCCGATGCAAAGGGCATGTTGAGTTCGCTTGGCTAAGTCCCCCCATCCGGTCGCCCGCATCTTGCTGTGGTGCGGGTGGGCAGTTGCGGTGGAACGCGCTGTCATGCCGCAATTTGCTTTTTTGGCCGTTGCAACTGCGACGGCCTTTCTGTTTTACCCCGTCCGTTCTGAAGGCTGGCGCTTGCTGCGGCGCACCCGCTGGTTGATGGCCGTGTTGCTGCTCACCTACGCTTACAGCATGCCAGGCGCACTGCTGTGGCCGTCACTGGGTTGGGCCAGTCCCAGCCTGGAAGGACTGGAGCAAGGCGCGTGGCGTGTGGGGCGCCTGGTTCTTCTGCTGGCAGGCTTGTCGGTGTTGCTGGCTTATATCTCACGGCCCCGCTTGATATTTGGCCTGTATGTTTTAGCGAGGCCGTTGGCGTGGCTGGGGTTTGACCGTCGCGCCTTTGCGGTTCGACTGGGGCTGACCCTGGACTATGTCGAACATGCCGCCAAACCGGTGCGCTGGCTGGATGCGCTGCGTGCGCCATTAGCGGATGATGCAGAACCCGTCACCTATAGC
Source organism: Thiobacillus sp. (assembly GCA_018780025.1). Taxonomy (GTDB): domain Bacteria; phylum Pseudomonadota; class Gammaproteobacteria; order Burkholderiales; family Thiobacillaceae; genus Thiobacillus. Next base: position 4,624 of record JADMKH010000235.1, on the reverse strand, counting down.
CTGCACACTGAAAGCTGGCGAGGCCGCGACAGCGCCGTCATACTTGCGGGCTTGCTGGGAGTGTGGTTTGTGCTGGTTTGAGGCCGTAAGAATATGAGAATAGCGCTGGGTCTGGAATATTGCGGGATGGGGTTTTGTGGTTGGCAGTCGCAATTGCAGGGGTGTGGCGTGCAGGATGCGCTTGAAACCGCAGTGGCTGCCATCGCGGGCGTCGCTATCCGCATCATCGCAGCGGGACGCACCGACACTGGCGTGCATGCGGCGTTTCAGGTGGTGCACTTTGATACCGAGGTTGAACGTCCGCTGACAGCGTGGGTGCGTGGCGTCAACAGCCACCTTCCTCCGGGGGTGACGGTGTTGTGGGCGCGTGAACTCGACACTGCGTTTCATGCGCGGTTTTCTGCCAATCAACGCGGCTATCGCTATGTGTTGCTCAATCATGCCGTGCGGCCCGGCCTCAATCACGGGTTGATTGGCTGGTATCACCGCCCGCTGGACGCGGCTGCGATGAATGCCGCCGCAGCCCGGTTAATCGGGCTGCATGATTTTTCAGCCTTTCGCGCAGCCGCATGCCAGGCCAAATCCCCGACCAAGGACCTGAGACTGATCAAGATCGAACGGCGCGGTGATTACCTGCTATGCGATTTTCTCGCCGACGGCTTTTTGCATCACATGGTGCGCAATCTCATGGGCTGTCTGATCCAGGTCGGCGCAGGCAACCAGTCAGCAGAATGGGCGCAGGCAGTTCTGGAAAGCCGGGATCGCTCGCTTGCCGCCCCCACCTTCGATCCCGCCGGCCTGTATTTGACGCACATCCGGTATCCTCCGCACTTTGCCTTGCCGGAAACCTCTGAACGATGGCTGTACGCGTAAAAATCTGCGGCATCACCCGCTTGCAGGATCTTCACGACGCCTGCAACGCCGGGGCGGATGCGCTGGGATTTGTGTTCTACGAACGCAGCCCGCGCCATGTGACGATCGCGGCGGCGGCGGCGCTGGTGCGTGCGCTGCCGCCCTTCGTGCAGTCGGTGGGTTTGTTCGTGAACGCCGAGCCGGCGTTCATTGCGTCCGTGTTACGGGAAGTACCGCTGGATTTGCTGCAGTTCCATGGCGACGAGATGCCCGCTGAGTGCGCGCGCTTCGGTCGGCCCTACATCAAGGCAGTGCGCGTCAATCGGGACACGGATTTGCTAAAATACGCGGCTGACTTTGAGACTGCGCGCGGCTTGCTGCTCGACGCTTATGTGCAAGGCGTGCCGGGCGGCACCGGAGAACGCTTCGACTGGAGACTGATCCCGCCGCATCTGCCCAAACCGGTCATCCTGTCGGGCGGACTCACGCCGGAGAACGTCGTTGAGGCTGTACAGCGCGTGCACCCCTGGGCGGTGGATGTCAGCAGCGGGGTGGAAGCGGTGCCCGGTCTCAAAGATGCGGTCAGGGTGGCAGCGTTTATTCAACGCGCGACTTCTCGAGCAAAGCATTAACACAGAGGAATCAGAGGTAGCAGAGAGAAGCGTTATCCGTTTTTACTCTGCTACCTCTGATTCCTCTGTGTCGAAAATTTCTGAAATAATTTGAGCATATTCGCCAAGCGATGAGACTTACTGACCTTCCCGATTCCCGCGGCCACTTCGGCCCCTACGGCGGCATTTTTGTCGCCGAAACCCTGATGGCGGCGCTGGAAGAACTGCGCGTCGAATATGACAGGGCACGCACCGACCCGGCTTTCATGGCTGAGTTCGAGTACGAGCTCAAACATTATGTGGGCCGGCCCAGCCCGGTCTATCACGCGAAACGCTTGAGCGAGCAATACGGCGGCGCGCAGATCTACCTCAAGCGCGAAGACCTCAACCACACCGGTGCGCACAAGATCAACAACACCATCGGCCAGGCACTATTGGCGCGGCGCATGGGCAAGAAGCGTGTGATCGCCGAAACCGGTGCGGGCCAGCACGGCGTCGCTTCAGCTACCGTCGCTGCGCGTTACGGCATGGAGTGCGTGGTTTACATGGGCGCCGAAGATGTCATGCGCCAGGCACCCAATGTCTTTCGCATGAAGCTGCTCGGTGCGACCGTGGTGCCGGTGTCGTCGGGTTCCAAAACATTGAAAGATGCACTCAACGAGGCGATGCGTGACTGGGTGACCAACGTCGAGTCCACTTTCTATATTCTGGGCACGGCCGCCGGCCCGCACCCCTATCCCATGCTGGTGCGTGACTTCCAGTGCATCATCGGGCGTGAATGTCTCACCCAGATGCCGGAACTGGCGGGCCGTCAGCCTGATGCCGTGGTTGCCTGCGTGGGCGGCGGTTCCAATGCTATCGGCATCTTCCATCCCTACATTCCGTTCGAAGCGGTACGGCTGATCGGCGTCGAAGCCGGCGGTTCAGGCATCGCCAGCGGCAAGCATGCCGCGCCGCTGTCTGCCGGCACCCCCGGCGTGCTGCACGGCTTCCGCAGCTATCTGATGCAGGACGAAAACGGCCAGGTCATCGAAACCCACTCGGTCTCCGCCGGCCTCGATTATCCTGGCGTCGGTCCCGAGCATAGCTATTTAAAAGATGCGGGTCGCGCCGAGTATGTGGCGATCAACGACGACGAAGCCATGGCGGCTTTCCACGACCTGTGCCGGTTCGAAGGCATCATTCCGGCACTGGAATCCAGCCATGCCGTTGCTCACGCCAAAAAGCTCGCGCCGACAATGAAAAAAGACCAGATCATCCTGGTCAACCTGTCCGGTCGGGGCGACAAGGACATTAACACCGTGGCGAAAGTGGCGGGCATCACGCTGTAAGCATGGGGAAATACGACAAGCTTGTTTTTCAGATATTGCACGGCTTGTCTGACGCGAACATCGCATTCGATGACTTGCAGCATTTACTGGAGCATTTGGGGTTTGAGATGCGTATCCGTGGCAGTCACCATATGTTCCGGAAGGCTGGTATCGCTGAGAAAATAAACATACAGCGGCAAGGCGCAAAGGCCACGCCATATCAAGTCAAACAGGTTCGGGAAGTTATCCAGAAATACCGGCTGGGCAGCGAGGAGTAAAAAATGGATCGCTATGAAATCATCATGTACTGGAGCAACGAGGACGCGGCTTTTATTGCCGAGGTGCCCGAGTTGCCGGGATGTCTGGCGCATGGCGACACGCAGGAAGCCGCGTTAGCCAATATCAAGGAGGCGATGCGTCTGTGGCTCGATACCGCGCGCGAATTTGGCGACCCGATTCCCGAACCGCGCGGGCGGCTGATGTATGCATAAGAACCTCAACACCGTGGCGAAGCTGTCGGGAATATCGTTGTAATGCCTATCCCTGATTTTCAAAGCCTGATGATGCCATTGCTCAGCGCGTGCGCAGACGGGAATGAGCACACCAATCAAGCACTGCGACATATTTTGGCCGAGCAGTTTGGCCTTAATGAGATCGAGTTGGCCACCAAACTCCCCAGCGGCAGACAGGGTGTGTTCGATAATCGTGTGGCTTGGGCAAAAGGCCATCTCAAACAGGCTGGCCTGATCGAGATTGCGCAGCGGGGGATTTATAGAATTACTGCGCGCGGACTCGAAGTTCTTGGCGAGAACCCGCAACCATTGAATATCAAGTATCTGAAACGGTTTCCAGAATATGTGGCTTTCCTGTCCGGTGGACAAAGCGACAAACCCAGGCTGGTCGAGCCGGTTTCGCCGCTTCTGGAGACGCCGGACGAACTCATCGATGGCGGTTACAAGCAGTTGCGGAAAGCGTTGGCGACCGAACTTCTGGAACGTATCAAGACGGTCAGCCCATCACGCTTCGAGGAACTGGTCGTCGAGCTGCTGCTGAAAATGGGCTATGGCGGCACGCAGGAAGATGCGGGGCGCGTGGTTGGAAAAAGCGGTGATGGCGGTATCGACGGCATCATCAATGAAGACCGGCTGGGGCTGGACGTGATCTACATCCAGGCCAAGCGCTGGGAGGCGGATGTGGGCCGTCCCGAGATTCAGAAATTTGTCGGCGCACTGGCAGGAAACAAGGCAAACAAAGGCGTGTTCATTACCAGCTCGGGTTTCTCCAAAGGCGCGGCCGACTATGCGGCGCAAGTGAATCACCGGGTCGTCCTGATCGATGGCCCGATGCTGGCGGAACTGATGATGGACCACGATCTGGGCGTTTCCACCAAGGAAGTTTATACGGTGAAGCGGCTGGACACGGATTATTTTGAAGAAGACTGATTTTAGATTGAGAACAGCATGAGCCGCATCGGCCAGACTTTTATCGCGCTCAAGGCGCACAACAAGAAAGCCCTGATTACCTTCATCACTGCCGGCGATCCCGGCAAGGGTCTGACCGTGCCGCTGATGCATGCATTGGTGGAAGCAGGGACGGACATCATTGAACTGGGCGTGCCGTTTTCCGACCCGATGGCCGATGGGCCGGTGATCCAGCGTGCATCGGAACGCGCACTGGCGAACAAAACCGGGCTCAAGGATGTGCTGGCGATGACGGCAGAATTCCGCAAGAGCAACACAACGACGCCGGTAGTGCTGATGGGCTATGCCAATCCGGTCGAGCACATGGGCTACGAGACCTTTGCCCAGGCGGCGAAGGCGGCCGGCGTGGACGGCGTGCTGACGGTGGACA